>NZ_NHML01000013.1:0-261347 GCF_002165735.1 Rhodococcus sp. NCIMB 12038 | reverse complement strand
GGCGGGCGACAAAACGTGGGATCAAAGGTTCGACTATCTGCCACAACGCATCCGGAACCAACCTCAGTGATAACTCATCTACCACGCGTCACATTATGTCCCACACATCACTTCATCCACATGAGACACGCTCTTAAGCGCGCGCCGCACCCGCGACGACCGGGCGTATGCAATTAATTCGCTACTCGACGGACTTCGTGCACCGGGATTCGGGGAAGCGCCATTCCCGCCTACACGGTTATTGTTCCACCGTTCATTTATTCTTCAGATTTGGCGTCGGAGAGACTGGACGCCGGAAGCGAAAGCCTATGAACCAGAGCAGGTTACGTTGTCCCGTCCCGCTTCGGATCGGCGGAGCTTGGCTCATGGTGAATCTATCCGTAGGTAAAGCCTGTGCCGGAGCTTATCTTCTAAATCGAACATTCCTCGGGAGTGACCGGCCAACCGGAAACCGACGACCACATCCCCCGCGAGAGAGAGGAAATGCCGTGAGTGGCAGAACCACGCACCGGGAGGCGCGAGCATGAACGTCTTCGGCAACATGCGCCTGACGAAGAAGTTGTCCACCTGGTCGGCCCTGCTGGTTGCAGCCCCGCTGGTGCTGGCCGGGTGCGGCAGTGGTAGCGATGACGACGGGGCGGTGACGTTCCGCTTCGCCAACTCACCCACCGCCCTGTCGCTGGTCAGGATCGCCGACGAATTGGGGTATTGGGACAACGCGGGCGTCCGTCCGGAGTACGTCGGGCCTGCCACCGCCGTGCCCGCGGTGCAGTTGCTCGATCAGGGCGCGATCGACATCGCGACAGGTATGTTCAACAACGACATCGACGGGAAGGTGAAGGGCTTCAAGTTCACGGCCATCGCCTCGAGCATGCTCGATCTGCCCGACATGCCGCACATGGCCTACTTCACCAGGGCAGGCTCGGACATCACCAAGGAGAATCTGAAGGCGATCGAGGGCAAGACGATTGGTCTCTCGGGATCCAACAGTTGCACCGACCTGGTGATCAAGCGATACCTGCAGAACAACGGTGTCGACCTGAACAAGGTCAACTTCCTCGAGCTCAAGAACGAGCTCATTGCACCCGCAATCGAGAGAGGCGAGGTCGACCTCGGGGTCTTCCATCCGCCGCTGGTCGGTGTGCTGCAGAGCCAGCCGGACAAGTTCACCCAGGCCTTCACGTCGTTCGAAGACTGGGGACCGCTGGGTGGCCAGGCACCGTATGTCGCAAGCAACGCGTGGCTGCAGAAGTACCCGGACGCGGCGCGGGCGTTCGTGGGCGTGATCGCGAAGACGGCAAACTGGGCCAACGCCCACCCGAAGGAGTCCGCGGAGATCGCCGGCAAGACCACGGGATATCCCGTGGAGCAGACCACCAACTGGCACTACGCCCCCAACGCGCTGCTCGACAAGGCGAGCCTGCAGCTGTGGTGGGATCTCGTGGAACAGGTAGGCGAACCGCTGCCGGGCTCGGAGAATCTGAAGCCTGAAGACGTTGCGACCAACGCCTTCAACCCCTACGCGAAGTCCGCTGACCTTCTGGAATCCCAGGAAGACAACACCGCGATCGTGACCGACGAGCAGAACGACGGGATCTTCAAGACGCCCCTCGTCGACATCGAGGGCCTCGAGAAGTGAACCGGCGCCATCCGCACCCGACAGGAAGTCACCCGACATGACTCAACAAGTGCTAGCTGAACGATTCGAGCAGGACGCGGGGCCGAGTGCACCCCGTGCCCACGGTACGGACTGGAAGATCGAGGCGAAGCGCGTCGCCAAGATCTATCCGAAACCGGGATCGAGGTCGACCAAGGACGCCACCTCGGTCCTCGACGGATTCGACCTCCAGATCAAGAGCGGCGAGTTTCTCTCTCTGCTCGGGCCGAGTGGCTGCGGTAAGTCGACATTTCTGAACATCCTGGCGGGCTTGGAGACTCACAACGGAGGCGCTGTTCTCGTCGACGGTAAGCGAGTCGACGGCGTCAACAAGAACGTCGGCGTCGTCTTCCAGGGTTACGCCCTGTTCCCCTGGCTGACGGCGCAGAAGAATGTCGAGGTGGGTCTCAAGATCCGCGGCGTCCCGAAGGCCGAGCGCAGGGCGAGGGCAGCCAAGGTGCTGAAGACGGTGGGCCTGGAAGCCGCCGCCAACCGGCTTCCTCACCAGCTCTCCGGTGGAATGCGTCAGCGAGTCGCGATCGCGCGCGTTCTCGCATACGAACCTGACATCCTGGTGTTCGACGAGCCGTTCGCCGCCCTGGATGCGCAGACGCGTGAGTTCCTGCAGGGCGAGTTGCTGCGTATCTGGGAATCCGGTGACACGAAGAAGACGATCCTCTTCGTCACTCACTCGATCGACGAGGCCATCTTCCTGTCGGATCGGATCGCGGTCATGACCCGTGCGCCCGGCAAGGTGAAGACGCTGTTCGACGTCGAGCTGCCGCGGCCTCGGGACAGCGAATCCCGGAGCTCGGAGGAGTTCGCGCACATTCGGTCGCGCGTCGCGCGCGTCCTCGAGGAGGAGGTGCACATTGGCAACGACGACCACTGAGCCGGCACGCGGCGAGGAACGACTGCTGGACGAGGACCTCACTCCGCCCAAGGCGCCCAACCCGTGGCTCGTGAAATACGATCGACTGATCTATGGAATCATCGGTCTTGCGGCATTTTTGGTGCTCTGGTGGTGGATCGTCGATTCCGAATACGTCAGCGCACTCTATCTGTCGAAGCCGCAGGACGTGGCCAAGGCGTTCGTTGACGGACTTGCGGACGGCACGTTGCGCTCCGAGATCTGGCCGAGTGTCGAGCGGGCGTTGACCGGATTCGCCATTGCACTCGTGGCGGGCATCACCCTCGGCATCGTCGTCGGATCGTTCCGGATCTTCCAGAAGCTCGCCGAACCGCTCCTGCTGTTCTTCCGGAACCTCTCGCTGCTTGCGCTCCTGCCGGTCTTCGTCGTCTTCCTCGGAATCGGCGAGGAGTCGAAGGTAGCGATTGTCGTGTGGGCGTGCTTTTGGCCGATCTTCATCAACGCGGTCGGAGCGGTCGGGGGTGTGGAGCGCATCCTGCTGAATGCGGCCCGGACACTCGGAGCCGGGCGGGTCTACATTTTCAGCCGCGTCGTTCTGCCGGCGGCGATCCCGGCAATCTTCCCCGGTATCCGATTGGCTGCGGCGAACGCCTTCACGGCCCTCGTTGCCGCCGAACTCGTCGGTGGTGCTCAGGGTCTGGGCATCTATATCAACAACGCGGCATTGCGTTATCAGACCCCGCAAATGTATGCCGGCATCCTCACCCTCGGTCTCATCGGAATTCTAGTCAACGGCGTGCTCACCGGTGCCGAATGGCGTCTGACCGCATGGCAGCGAGGACTGACGAACAAGTGACGAACACGCGAGTCCGTACCGACGTCCGTCATGGTCGGTAGGTCATCGCGACCTTCCCGTGCACCCAGGAACTCGACCCCCGAGTTCCTGGGTGCACGCCGTTCCAAGTCGAAAATTGATGAGTGGAGATCAGATGCAACGCGCAAGTCACCGGAGCCTCGTCAACGGAACGGTGGTCCTCGACCGGCGCAGCGTCCTCGCGACCGTCGCCTTCACGCTCGCGGCCGCGGCGGGGTTGGTGGGTTGCGGGTCGGACACGCAGGTCGACTACGAGACCGCCGGTGACGCCGGGGACTCGCTCGTCGTCTACGTCGGCACCGGAGACGACCGAGAGATCCTGGAGTATGCGGTCGAGAATCTCCTTCCCGCCTCGGCGAAAGTCGAACTGGTCGACGCGTCGGAAGATTCCAACGAGAAGGTGGCCGCAGGGGACGGCGATCTTTCCTTCTATCAGCACATCCCCGCGTTCGAAGCCGATCTCGGCAAGCATTCGTACGACAATCTGAGCATCGTGTCAAAGGTGAATGTCGTTCCGTACGGCCTGTACTCGTCGAAATGGAAAGACGTGAAAGACACCGAGAGCTGGGTCAACGTGGGCCTGGTGGCGGACGAGGTGACCGGACAGAGTCTTCCCCATGGCTCGCAGATCGTGCTGCCCGCCACTCCGACCGGTTTCGCGCGTGGACTCTATCTGCTGCAGAGCGCGGGGCTGGTGAAGCTGGATCGCCCGTTCGGGGGTACCTCGGCGGTGGATCTCACGATTACCCAGGCGAACGTGCTGGACTCGCTCCGGCACCTCTCACTTCTCGGACTCGCTTACGACGACTACCTGCAGTCGCTGTACGAGAACTACGACGCAGTGGTTCTCAATCCGGAGGATGCGGCATCCATCGGTCTGACGCCGGCGGACGACGCGCTCGAGATCGAACCGGGCCCGGCGAATCCCTATGCGCATGTGCTTGTCGCTCCGTCGAGGTTGGCGGGCGACCAGCGAGTGCTCGAACTGGCGCGTGCGCTGGAAAGCCCTGAACTGGCACAGTTCCTGGCAACGAAATTCCGCGGCGCGAACATCCCGGTAGCAGCGGGGGAGAGGAAGTGACTCCCGGTTAGGGGCCTGTCGATACTCTCGGACTCTAGAGGGCCTCGTAATCGAAGGACGCCAGCTTGGGTCCGTGGGCGCCCTCGAACCGAACCGTGACCTTCCATTTCCCGGCGGTCGGCACGATCAGTTCGTCGCTGATCCAGGTGAGTCCGTCGCCGTCGGGACCGGTTCGGGTGAGTTCAATCGGCATACGTGCGACATTTGCTTCGGCCGAAGAGAGTTCGACGTCCACACCGGGCAGCTCTGCTCCGGCGGCGAACCCCGCATCCGGGGTCCGGAACCGGACGGTCAACGTCTGGGGGCCGCGGCGAACGGTATCGATCTCGACGTCCAGAATCTCCGAGGCACCGAAGTTCAGCTCGGTGTGTACATTCGTGGTGTAGCTGTCCTTGGCGGGTGTGAGAGACGACAGCAACGACGTCGCAGCGAGGACCGCGACCGCGAGGCCGGCCTCGACGATCACGGTGCGCGAGCGCCGGGTGACCTCACCGCGCTCACCGGTCGGGTCGGTCGCTCCGCGACGGTACCGACGGTAGGTCAGGTAGCCGGCGACGACGACGAGCCCGACCAGCACGACCTTGACGATCAGCACCTGGCCGTACGAGGTGCGAAACAGCGCCTCGATGGGACGGACCTGCAGTATCGCCAGGGTCAGACCCGTGGCCGACACGATCACCACATGGCCTGCGGCCACCCGATGCCACCGTTCGAGCTGCGCGACACGGTCGGTGACCAGAGCCAGGATGCACACTCCGCCGAGCCACAGCGCGGCGGCGTACACGTGCGTCGCGGTGCCGATGAACGCCAGCGGCCATCTTTCGGTGGACCCCCCGTGACCGCCGAGCGTGACCGCGACAACTGCGGACGCCGCCTGCAGGTACCCGAGTACATCCGCGGTCCGGTTCGTGCCGGGCGGAAACGCAACGCAGGCGAGGTTCAGCATCACCGCCACGACGATCGCGATGCCCAACTGACTGCCCAGAACGGTTGCAACAGCGGACGCCGACGCGTCGGCCGGCCCGCCCGACTGTTGCGCCACCTGCACGATGAATCGACCGAGCAACCCGACGGTCAACACCGCCGTTCCCGCCCGGTAGACCGTGCGGAAACGGCGGCCACGCAGGGCGATGGGCCAGACCCAGCGGCCGGCGATCATGAGACCCGAAGACAGGACGACACCGAGGTACACCGCCGCCTTGCTCGGATAGCGGACGTACTGCTCGACTCCCGCCGTTGTCGCACCGGCGTCGAGGGCGTGTCCGAACTGGGTAACCGACCCAACAGTGAATCTGCTCGACAGCGACACCACGTGAGTGTCGGCGGAGATCACCCGTGCCGTGGCGAGATACGCCCCGTCGGGGACCTCTCCATCGACTACGAACACGATCCGGCGGCCACCGTCCTCGACCCGGTCGGTCGAGACCGAGTGGCGGGCACCGGTGCTGTCGATCAGCTGCGCCGATCCCTCGACCAGCGTGACCGGCTCACTCAACTCGAAGGTCAGAATCTCCGGCGACACATCGACGTGCGATCCGTCGGCCGGAGTGGTCGAGACGATGGTGGCATGGGCCGACGCGGGCGGTGCCCCCCACACCGCCACTGCCGTCGCAATGAACACGAGGAGCCATGAGATCGCGACAGCTCGCGCAATAGTGACCGCGAATCGGCGGTTGTCGTTCTGCACGAGCACCGGCGGGCTAGGGATTCGCGACATGACCTCGACGCACGAGGACGATCACCGCGACGGTCGCACCCAGCGAAAGCACCAGGGCGACCAGAGCGATCGTGCGCCACAGCCACGCTGTCGAATCGCTGTCGGGCGCGGCCGCGTGGGAAGTATCGTCGGTCGACGCCGAATCCGTTGTGTCGCCGCGCCCGTCGCCGTGCGCGCCACCGGCAGCGAGCGTGACGACGGGAGCCGGGTGCTCGGGTTCGATGCCCGCGTTGACGGCAACCTCGTTCCAGGACACCACCGATCCGTCGCTGTAGTTCTGCTCGGTGGGTAGCGGCACCGAGTCGACATCCTCGGGCCACGGCCCCGCAGACAAAGTGAACACGCCGAATTCCGCCACCTTCAACCCGTTCGCAGGATCCGTCGCCTGCCATCTGACTCGTGACACCCGTTCCCCGTCGCCCGACTGCTCACGTTCGACCGTCGCCGTCCATCCCGCAATCGGCAGGGTCCGAGCCGAGGTCAAGTCGACGCCCTCGGGAACCTTGACGGTCAGACCGACCGTCGAGGCGTGGTCCGACTCGGTGGGAACGACGAGTCGCACCAGGCCGTATCCGCCCTTCGACAGTTGCTCCGCGCCGTCGACGTGGACATGCGCCGCGGCAGGTGCAGCGAAGCCCAGCAGGGCCACGCCTCCGAGCGCCGTCGCGGCTGCGATGCGACGCGCGATCGCACTCCACTGGCGACCGACGTTTACATTCCTATTGTTCGACATACCGGATCGACTCCATTGACCGCGCGAGTTGCTTGCATATGACTGGTGTGTTTCGGGTGGGGACCGTCGGCGAGACGCCGGACTGTCCGCGCGGACAGACACCGGAAACCGCTGAGTTCCAACGATGCTAGTGCCCGTTCCGGATGCGGCGGAGGGTTCGGATCGGCGTGAAGGTTACTCGGGTCCGTGCCCACAGCGGAGAATGCGGCCGACGGATCCGGCGCGTGTGCGGCTCGTCTCGAAAGGGCCGAATCCGTTGGGATCGAATGATCGAGACCTACGGCATCCCCCTCAACGCACCCGGTGGTGTTCCGTCGAGCAACGTCACCCGGATGGATGCCGGTGTGGTCTACACGTCCGCGGCGCAGAGCGCACCCTGCAACTTCGGAATGGTCTACACCACCGACGGGCGCGTGAAGAACCTGAACCTCGAAGTCCTCGACGACGACCGCAAGTTCTTCCTGCCCTACAGCGGCACCGCGGTCGTCCGGGGCGAGATCCTCAGCCGATATCCGGAGATCGCCGACCTGCTGGGTGTGGTCTCAGGACGACTGACCGACGACTTGATGCAGGAACTGAACGGCCGAGTCGACATCGACGGCGAGGATCCCGCAGATGTCGCGTACGACTGGCTGAAAGCGAGTCGCTCGTGGCGTGATCAGGGTGCCCACACCACACACCTAGGGTGTGTTTTCGCGCACGGCGTTCCAAGGGACTGTAGTGGCACCGGCTTGTCCGGCGCCCCTGTACAGACGGACCGAGCGTCCCGCCGTGAGCCCAGCGGCGCAAACACCCTGATTGGTGATTTGATGGAACACGCCGCACGAGCGACCTACCGTGAGCATCGATCGGATCCGTTCCCGCTGTCTGCGGCACAACACGGGCTGTGGTTTGCGCAGCAACTCGCCCCGGACGTGCCGATCTGCATCGCGCAGTACGTCGACATTCGTGGGTCGCTGGACGTCGAATTGTTCCGTGAGGTTGCGCTCGTTGCCGGCCACGAATACGAGTCGGTGTTCCTGCGTCTGATCGACGTCGACGGGGAGCCACACCAGGTGATCGATCCGCCTGCCGACGCGGCCATGGGCGTCGTCGACTTCAGCGGCGCATCCGACCCGATGGCGGCGGCCGAGAGGTGGATGCACGACAACTACACGGCGCGAGTGGATTTCGAACACGACCACCTGTGCGAGTCGTCGTTGCTGTGCGTGGGTGACGAGCGGCACCTGTGGTACAGCCGGATCCATCACGTCGCTCTCGACGGATACGCGGCGATGACGCTGGTCAACCGTGTCGCCGCCCTGTATACCGCGGCAGTCGGAGGCCGCGCGCCCGAACCGAACCGTGCCGCAGATCTGCACACCCTGCATGGCCTCGAAGAGGACTACCGGGCGTCTCACCGATTCTCGTCCGACCGCGACTACTGGGCCGAACGACTCCACAGGCGCACGAACGGCGCCTCCCTCACCGATGTCGAGGCGCCCCCCGCCGCCCACAGCCTCACCGCGCGCGCGGCGTTGTCGCCCGATGCCGTCGCCCGACTCGAGGACACGGCCGCACGGCCGGGCGCGACAGCGGCGGCCGCGTTGATCGCGGCGTTCGCCTGCCATCTGTCGCGGCGGACGGGACGGCAAGACGTCCTCGTCGACATTCCGCTGTCCGCCCGCACCACCGCTGTCCTGCGACGGTCCAGCGGCATGCTCGCCAACGTCGCGCCCCTGCTGGTCAAGGTCCGATCCGGCGACACGGTCGGCGACCTCATGGCCCGGGTGCAGCACGAACTGATGGGAGCGATGCGGCACCAGCGCGGCAACGTCGAGGACATCCTGCGCGACCTGGGTGTGTCCGCCGAAGCCCGCAGGATCTCGGGACCGATGATCAACGTGATGCTGTTCGACCAGGACCTCACATTCGGGCCGTTGACCGGAGACTTCCGGATCCTCACCACCGGTCCTGTCCCGGACCTGTCCGTCAACGTGTATCGCAGCGGCACCCCGGCATCGACGATCGTCGAGTTCGAGGCCAACCCGTACCGCTACCGCGACGACGAACTGCGGTCGCATCACGCCGCCGTCGTCGGGTTGATCGACGAACTGCTCGCCGCAGACCCCGGCACTCCACTCGCCGCCATCGGCGCGCACGATTTGGCTCGGTTGACGCCGGTGGTGGGTGGGCGGTCGGCGGCGGAGGTGTCGTTGCCGGGGTTGTTGGCGGCGTCGGTGGTGGTGGATCCGGATGCGGTGGCGGTGGTATGTGGCCGTCGGCGGTTGTCGTATCGGGAGTTGGATGCGGCGTCGAATCGGTTGGCGCGGGTGCTGCTCGCGGCGGGGGTGGGTTCCGAGTCGGTGGTGGCGGTGGCGGTGGCGNGGTNGGTGNAGTCGGNNGTTCGGTGTGGGCGGTGATGATTTGGGTGGGGGTGCCGTCGGGGGTGTGGGTGAAGGCGGCGCGGAGGTTGGGGTGGCGGTGGAGGAGGGTGTTGGCGGCGGTGTGGAGTTGGTGGGGGTCGAGGGGGCCGTGGAGGGTGAGGACGAGTTGGACGGTGTAGGTGTCGTGGGTGTGGGTGAGTTCGGAGTGGTAGAGGAGTCCGGCTTGGAGTGGGGTGAGGGGCCAGATGTCGGTGAGGGTGGGGTAGTGGGTTTCGAGGGTGTCGATGGTGTGTTGGTCGAGGGTGATGAGGTCGAGGTCGGTGGGGGTGAGTCCGCCTGCGTGGGGGGTGTGGGTGTGGGTGGTCAGTGCGGTGAGGGCTTGGGTCCAGAGTTGGGCGAGTTCGGTGACCTCGCCGGCGGTCAGCACCCCGGCCGGGAACAACCACGTCGCCCGCATCACGGGTCCCTCGGGCGAATCGGTGGTACGGGCATTGATGTCGAGTGTTGCTGCCACAGGCAGTGTTCCATGCGCCCTGTACTCGAGTTCGGTGTCCGTGTCCGGCATCCATCCTGCGATCTGCGACGTCCCCGAAGCTGTGGTGAAGCGGCCGAGGTAGTTGAAGCTGATCTGGGGGTCGGGGAGGTCGCGGAGTCGGTCGGCGGTGTGGGGGTCGAGGTAGCGTAGTTGTCCGTATCCGGCGCCGTGGTCGGGGATGGTGCGCAGTTGTTCCTTGACGGTTTTGAGGGCGGTGCCGGCGGCGGGTCCGCCGGTGAGGGCGTCGTCGAGGTCGATGCCGGTGAGGTCCAGGCGGACGGGGTGGATGGTGGTGAACCAGCCGACGGTGCGGGAGAGGTCGGCACCGGGGATCAGGGTGTTGTCCCGGCCGTGGCCTTCCACCCCGATCAGTGTGCTGTCGGTGGGGTGGCCGCGGCGNCGTCTGAAGGTGCTGACCGCGAGGGCGAGGGCCGTGAGCAGTGCGTCATCGACAGCGCCGTGGAATGCATCGGGCACCGTTGTCAGCAGGGCGCGCGTCGTCTCGGCAGGGACTTCGATCGCGATGTCGCGGGCCGTCGCGTCGGTGTCGAGAGTCGGGTCGAGGGGGCGGGACCCCAGCAGGGGGTCGGGGCCGTCGAGGATGCCGAGCCACAGGGGTAGTTCGGGGGCGCGGTCGGGGGCGGTGTCGGTGAGGGCGTGGGCCCAGCGGCGCATGGAGGTGCCGACCGGCGGAAGTGCCGGTGGGGTGCCGGTGCTGACGGCGGCCCAGGCGGCGGCGAGGTCGGGGACGAGGATGCGCCAGGACACTCCGTCGACCGCGAGGTGGTGGATGACGAACAGCAGCCGTCCCCGGTCGGGGCGGTCCTCGGTGGATTCGAACCAGACGACCTGCGCCATGATCCCCGTGTAGGGATCCAGACGTGCTGTGGCCGAACGTAACTCGGAGTCGGTGATCGAATGGAACCGCGGACCTGCGAGCGAGTCGACCGGAACTCGGCGCAGCAGGTCGGCAGCGGCCACGGAGCCGGCCGGCAAGACCTCCACAGCCGCCTCCCGAGGCGACGCCGCCCGGCGGAGCTGCGCACGGAGAAGGTCGTGGCGGTCGAGGACGGTCTGCACCGTGTCGGCCAGCGACTCCGGGTTCATTCCGGCGGGCGCGGTCAAGAGAGCAGCCTGCGAAAACCGGTCGATGTCCGTGCCGCGGTCGAGTAGCCAGTGCACGATCGGGGTCAGTGGCATCTTGCCCACTCCGCCCCCGGGTAGTTCCTCGAGGACCGGCGACTGCGTGGCAGCGGAATCGATGGCCCTCGCGAGCCGACTGATGGTCCTGTGCTCGAACACATCTCGTGGCGCCAGGACGACTCCGGCCTCTCTGGCCCGCGCCACCAGTTGGATGGCCATGATGCTGTCGCCGCCCAGAGCGAAGAACGAATCGTCGATGCCCACCTCGTCGAGTCCCAGGACGTCGGCGAAGACCGCCACGAGCACGCGTTCGATATCGGTGGCCGGCATGCGGCTCGATGTTCGTGCAGCGAAGTCGAACTGTGGCAACGCGTCACGATCGACCTTGCCGTGCGCTGTCAATGGGAGCGCGGCAAGGGGAATGACCGCGGTGGGAACCATGTGGGCCGGCAGGGCGGCCGCGAGGTGGGTGATCAGCTCGGCACCGTCGAGTTCGGTTCCCGTTGTGGCTACGACGTAACCGATCAGGTGCGCGGTGCCGTGGGTGTCTTGTTGGAGAACGACAACGGCCTGCGCGACACCGGTATGCCGGAGCAGGGTGTTCTCGACTTCTCCGGGTTCGATCCGGTAACCGTGCAATTGCACCTGGAAGTCGCTGCGACCCCGGTACTCGAGTTGTCCACGGTCAGTCCACCGGGCGCGGTCGCCGGTGCGGTACATCCGCGTCCCGGGTGCGCCGTGCGGATCCGCCACGAAACGCGCTGCGGTCAGTGGCATACGTTCGAGATAGCCTCGGGCCAATTGCTTTCCGGCGATGTACAGATCGCCGACAGTTCCGGGAGGCACCGGGTGCAGGCGACGGTCGAGGACATACGCGCGGGTATTCCACACCGGCGCCCCGATCGGCACGATCGGGTCCTCGTCGCCGGCGTCGACGTCGCAGTAGGTGACCGTGACGGCGGCTTCGGCGGGACCGTACATGTTGCCCAGTCCCAACCCGAGCTCCAGCACCTTGGCCGCTGTCCGACGGGAGATTGTTTCACCGCCGGAGAGGACGCGCCGGAGCGAAGCGGGCAGAGCGCCCCGTCTGTCGTCCACGAACATCGCGAGCATCGACGGAACGAACTCGACGACGGTGACCTTTCCGGTGGCCAGCGTGGCCGTCAGGTAGTCGAAATCGAGGTGACCGTCGGGCCGCAGAAGGATCAGGACAGCACCGGCACACAGGGGCGCCAGGCACTCCCAGACAGCTACGTCGAAGGCGATCGGCGCCTTCTGGACCGTGCGATCACCGGGGCCGAGCGGCAGCCGGGATCGCGACCATCTCAACTGAGTGGCGATCGCGGCGTGTGAGACCGTCACCCCCTTCGGAGTACCGGTGGATCCGGACGTGAACACGATGTAGGCGCTGTTGGCCGCCCGCAACGGCGCGACTCGATCGTCATCGGTGATTGGCGCGCAGTCGCGGCCCGCGACGTCGAGACTCTCGAGCCGGAGACCGACCAGACCGTCGGGCAGGGGGACGTCGGTATCGCCGCCGATCAGGACGAGCGCCGGAGTGGAGGTCTCGAGAAGGTAGGTGAGGCGTTCGGGGGGGTTGGCGAGATCGAGCATCAGGAAAGCGGCCCCGGTCTTGGTGACGGCATAGAGTCCGGCCAGCAGCTCAAACGACCGCGGCGCCGCGAGTGCAACAATGTTCTCCGGTCCGATATTTCGTGAGATCAGTTCACGAGCGAGCCGATTCACCCACATGTCGAAGTCCCGGTACGTCATCGAGCGGTCCTCGAATGCCACTGCGTCCGCGTCGGGAGTGCGGGCGACCTGCGCATCGAACAGGTCGACGATCGTCTCGTCTGGACTCTCGTGTGCCGTCGCGTTCCATCGCTCCAGTACGAGATCGCGCTCGGTGTCGTCGAGGAGTACGAGGTCACCGACGGCGACGGTGGGGTCGGCGAGGGCGGTGTCGATCACGCGGAGGAATCGGTCGGCGAACCGCTGAACGGAGTGCTCGTCGAACAGATCGGTGGCATAGATGATCTGTGCGCTGATTCCGGCTGCGGATCCGGCGCCGTCGACGTGCTCGCGCAGCACCACGTTCAGGTCGAACTGCGACAGGTGCGCATCGAGGTCGACGACGGAGACGTCGAGTCCGGGTAGTTCCGGTTTCGGCTGCTCCATGTTCTGAAACGAGAGCATGACCTGGAAGAGGGGGTGAACGGCGGCCGAGCGGGCCGGGTTGAGTTCCTCCACCAGTCGCTCGAACGGTATGTCGGCATGGGCGAATGCCTCGATGTCGGTGTCACGGACGCGAGCGAGCACCTCGTCGAACGATGCTGCCGATTCGATGCGAGTTCGCAGGACAAGTGTGCCGACGAACATTCCGACGAGGTCGTCGAGAGCCTCTTCGCCGCGACCGGCGATCGGAGATCCGATGGTGATGTCACGGGAATCGGCGAGGCGGGAGAGCAGGACCGCGAGAGCGGCGTGCACGGTGACGAAAGGTGTCACGCCGTGTTCGAGTGCGAACCTGTCTATCCGTCGGTGGATGGCCGGTGGAATGTCGAACCGGACCGCGGCGGCCCGAGTGGAGGCGGTCGCGGGTCGGGGATGATCGAGGGGAAGTTCGAGCCGGTCGGGGAGGCCGGCAAGTGTCGTGCGCCAGTAGCGGAGTTGTGCCGATAGGGGTGAATCGGGATCGTCGGTGGATCCGAGCATGTCGCGTTGCCACACCGCGTAGTCGGAGTATTGGATCGGAAGCGGCGGCCACTCCGGCGCGCGGCCGCGGTTGCGGGCGGTGTAGGCGACCGTCAGATCGCGGGCGAGGGGAGCCAGTGACGAGCCGTCCGCGGAGATGTGGTGGACGATGACGGCCAGCACGTGGAGGTGTGGGTCGACTTGCCAGAGGAAGGTGCGCAGCGGGAGCTCCGTCGTGACGTCGAATCCGGCGACCACCGCGTGGCGAATGAGCGGGGCGAGGTCGGACTCGTCCGTTACCGGAATCGGTGACAGCTCGAAAGGCATGTCCTCGAGCGGTGACACGACCTGGACGGGACCGCTCTCGGTAAGGGGATAGACGGTACGCAGTGCGTCGTGTCTGCCGGCGACGTCCCGCAGTGCCGCGCGGAGGGCATCGACGTCGAGCGGTCCCTTGATACGCACGACCATGGGGATGTTGTAGGTGGCTGCTGTGGTGTCGAACTGGTTGACGAACCACATCCGCTGCTGCGCGAAGGAGACCGGCGCGGGCTCACTGTGCTGGCGCGGACCGAGTGCCGGTCGGCCGGCGGGCAGGTCTTCCGCCGTGTCGAGGACTGCCGCCAAGGCCTCTACGGTCGGTGCCTCGAACAGCGTGCGTACTCCGATTTTGGTGCCGAGAGCGGAGTTGAGCCGGGCCACCACCTTCGTCGCGATGAGGGACGTGCCGCCCAGTTCGAAGAAGTTGTCGTCGATCCCCACGCCGGCGATGCCGAGTACGCGAGCGAAGACTCCGGCGACCGTTTCCTCGTGCACTGTTCGGGGGGCGCGGAACTCCGCGGCGTCCACGAGAAACTCGGGCACGGGCAGTGCTGCATGGTCGACGGCACCGGTGGCGTCGAGGGGAATCGCGTCGACGACGACGATCGCGGTCGGCACCAGGTGAGAGGGCAGGGTTGTCGCAGCGTACGTGCGGACCGCGGCCGGGTCCACGGACGCGCCGGGTGTCGCCGCGACGTAGGACACCAGGATCGGCTCGCCGGAGGTGCGAGTGTGGTCGACGGTGACCGATTCGTCGACGGTGTGATGCTGGCGCAAGACCGTGTCCACCTCGTCGGCCGCGACTCGGTAACCGCGAAGTTGTCGCTGAAAGTCGCAGCGCCCCAGTATCTCCAGCCGCCCGTCACGGGTGACTCGCGCGAGATCGCCCGTGCGGTACATGCGTTGGCCCGGGTCTCCGAAGGTGCAGGCCACGAAGTGGGTGGCAGTGAGTGCAGGCCGGTTGTGGTACCCGCGGGCCAGTTCGTCACCGCCGGCGTACAACTCGCCGATGACTCCGTTCGGCACGAGATTCAGCCTGCGGTCGAGCACGACGGTGCGTCGATCGGGGCAGGGCCGCAAGGCGAGGTCGGTCACCTCGCGCGCCGTGGTTGCCGTCACGGAAGCGAGGCAGGTGAGGGTTTCGGTGGCCGTGTACAGGTCGACGACGGCCGACGTGGTTTCCACCCAGGAGGACAGTAACGAGATCAGATCCTTCGTGGGGGGCTCACCGGCCAGGACGACCAACCGCAGCGGCGGGGGGTCACCGGCCGTGGATGTCCATGCGTGTGCCGTCTGCTCGAACGCGGTGGGGTTCTGGCTCAGTACGGTCACCCGCTCGTGTCGAAGCAGGGAACACAGATCCTGCGGTGAGCGTGCGGTCCCGGCGTCGACGATCACCAGGCGAGCTCCGTGCAGAAGTGCACCCCACAACTCCCACAGCGTGAGGTCGACGGCGTGGGACGGCACCATCGCCCAGACGTCGGTTCGGTCTGATCGCCACGTGCGGGGTGTCTTCGCGAATGCGGAGATCAGGCCGCGATGCGTCATCATCACCGGTTTCGGGCGCGCAGTGGACCCGGCAGTGAACACGAGGTACGCGGCCGAGTCCGGCCGCAGCGCCTGGGCCCGCTCCGTCTCGGTGACCGGTGCCGCCGAGATCTCGGCGATCTCCGCCATGACGTCGGGTGCATCGACGAGAACCGGTGTTGCACCGAGCCCGAGCAGCGCGCCGGCGTCGGCGCATCGGGTCAGCACGAGGGCGGGCCCCGCCTGGGTAAGGGCATGGACAATGCGAGCAGCGGGCCAGGACACCTGGACCGGAAGGCAGACGCCACCAGCGACGAGCACGGCGATAGTCGCGACCACGGATTCGATCGAGGGTGGAAGTGCCACCGCCACTACGGTTTCGGAAGTGACATCGCGGCGTTTCAGATAGCGGGCCCATCGGTTGACGCGGGCCGCGAGGTCGGCGTATCCGAGGGTCTCACCAGCGAAGGTGAGCGCCGCGGCACGCGCATACCGCGCGGTGCTGCGCGTGAATTCGTCCACGAGCGTGCCGGTCACCGGTGCGGGGGGACCGCGCCACGCGGCCAGGGCAGCGTCGTGCTCCTCGACGTCGAGAAGGTCGATGTCTCCCACCGGAACGTCCGGATCGGTCGTCACGGCCTCGAGGATCCGGACGAATCGGTCCGCGAAGGTGTCGATGGTGTCGGGGTCGAACAAGTCGGCGGCGTAGATGAGGCCGGCCTGCATGCCGAGCGGTGTTCCGTCGCCCGCAAGGTTTTCGGTAAGCCACAACTGAAGGTCGAACTTGGAGACGCCCGCGTCGTACGGCACCGGATCGATGTGCAGGCCGGGAAGCGCGAGGCCGTACAGTCCCTGACCCGAGGGCAGGATGTTCTGGAATTCGAGCAGCACCTGGAACAGCGGTGGGTGCGCGGCCGACCGCTGAGGGTCCAGCGCTTCCACCAACTGCTCGAAGGGGATGTCGGCGTGCCCGAAGGCGGCGAGGTCGACCCCGCGGGTCTGCTGGACGGTTTCGGTGAAACTCGCGGCGCGATCTATCCGTGTGCGCAGGACCAGAGTGTTCACGAACATGCCGACCACGTCGTCGAGCGCCGCCTCACCCCGGCCGGCCACAGGTGTGCCGATGGCGATGTCGTCGGACCCGCTCAACCGCGCCAGCAACACCGCAAGGGCTGCGTGCATGGTCATGAACACCGTGGAGGTGTGGTGACGGGCAAGCGCCCGGATCCTGCCATGCAGCGCCGCACCGATGTCGAACTCCGCGCGTCCTCCGCGCAGCGATTGCTCGGCGGGACGGGGGCGGTCGGTCGGCAACTCCAGCAGTTCCGGTAGCCCACTCAGGTTTTCCGACCAGTAATCGAGTTGGCGGGAGACCGTGCTGCCGGGATCGCTCTCGCTCCCCAGCAATTCGTACTGCCACAAGGTGTAGTCGACGTATTGCACCTCGAGGGGCTCCCACTGCGGTGGCCGTCCGGCGGAGCGTGCCGTGTACGCGGTCGTCACGTCGCGTGCCAACGGGGCCGTGGACGCCCCGTCGGCGGCGACGTGATGGATGACCAGCGCCAGCACGTGTTCGGTGTCGCTCAGCTCGAACAGGGCGACGCGCAGCGGAGCTGCTTCGCTGACATCGAATCGTGAGGTGCAGATCTCGGCAAGGTGCCGGTCCAGGTCCGTTTCGTCGCGCACCGGAACGGGGTGGATCTCGGGTACGGCCTCCGCCGCGCTCACGACAACCTGATGGGGGCCGTCAACCGACGCGGGAAAGACGGTGCGGAGCGTTTCGTGGCGTTCGACCACGTCGGTGACCGCGGCCACCAGCGCCGGGACATCGAGCACACCGGCGAGTCGCACGACCAGGGGGATGTTGTATGCGGGCGACGTGGTGTCGTACTGGTTGATGAACCACATCCGCTGTTGGGCGGGAGACAGCGGGACCCGCTCGGGTCGCGGAAACGGGCGGAGCCGCGGTCGGTCCGCGCCTCGGGGGCCGGCACTTTCGATCCGGGCGGCGAACGTCGCAACAGTCGGCGCGTCGAACAGTTCGGCGACTTCGCACCCGGTCCCCAACGCAGCATTCACCCGGGCGACGACCCGCGTTGCGGTCAGGGAGTTACCGCCGAGGTCGAAGTAGTCGTCGTCCACTCCGATACCCTCGACACCCAGCACGGACTCGAAGACCCTCGCTATCGTCTCTTCCGTCGGTGTGGTTGGTGTCCGTCGGCCGTTACCCGGGCGGACGGACGGTGAGGGGAGCGCCTTGCGGTCGAGCTTGCCGCCCGGGGTGAGGGGAATCATGTCGATGGGTACGAGCAGGGGCACCATGTATTGGGGAAGGGTCTGCCGAACGTGACGTTCGACGTCGGCGAGATCCAGCACCTCACCGGTCGCCGCTCGCACGTACGACACCAGCGTGGTCTCCCCGCTCCCGGTGTCGTAGTCGACCGTAGCCGCGAACCCGACGTCCGGATGCTCTGTCAGCACCGCATCGACTTCACCGAGTTCGATCCGGAATCCCCGCACCTTGACTTGAGAGTCGCTGCGTCCGATGTAGTCGAGGACGTGACTTCTCCTCGTCCAGCGAACCACGTCCCCGGTCCGGTACATCCGATCACCGGGACGCCCGAACGGGTTGGCGACAAACCGAGCCGCGGTCACGGCGGGGCGGCGGTGATAACCGCGGGCGAGGGCCGGACCGGAGAGATACAGCTCGCCCGAGACCCCCGGCGGAACGGGATGGAGTCGTTCGTCGAGAACCACGACGGACATACCGCGCACCGGACCGCCGATCGTCACCGGATCACCGGACGGCATCGGCCCCGTCAGGGTGGACATAATGGTGGCCTCGGTCGGCCCGTACGCATTGAACATGCGGCGGCCTGGCGACCACCGCACCACTGCATCCGGCGGACACGCCTCCCCAGCTACGACGAGATGGGTCAAGGTGGGCAGATTCCCGGAGTCGAGTGTCGCCAGCGTGGACGGAGTCAGCACCGCATGAGTGACCCGTCTTTCGGTGAGGAACCGGCTCAGCTCGACGCCGCCGAACACCCCCCGTGGGACAATCTCCAGCCGCGCTCCGGACCCGAACGCCGCCAGCGATTCGAAGAGCGAGGCGTCGAAACTCGGCGACGCGAACTGCGCGACCCGGGCCGCGGGATCAACCATGAGGCTTTCGCGTTCCGCGACCACCAGGTTCACGAGGCCACGATGAGTCACCACCACGCCCTTCGGGACTCCCGTCGACCCGGAGGTGTAGATGACATACGCCGGATGATCCGGTCGCAGCGGCCGGCACCGGTCCGCTGCCACGAGGGCGTCGGCGCGGCATCGTTCGATGTCGGCGGTGGTGGCCGCGTCGTCGAGTTCGATCCAGGACGCCGAGCAGGCCTGCGTCAACGCCGCACGGTACGAGGATGCGGTGATTCCGATCTGTGCGCCGGAGTCGGTCAGCATATGGCCGATGCGTGCGGCCGGATAGGTTGGATCCACCGGTAGGAAGGCGGCGCCCGACTTCGCGGTCGCCCACACCGCGATCACGAACTCGATCGATCGGGGGAGTGCCAGGGCGACAACAGTTTCCGGACCGGATCCGCGTTCGACGAGTAGGCGGGCGAGCCTGTTCGAGAGTCGATCGAGTTCCCGGTAGGTGAGCTTCTCGCTGCCGTCCGCCACGGCGACGGTAGTCGGCTCGGCCGGCATGGCGGCGGTCAGAAGATCGGGGAACAGCTGCACCGGACGGGCGGGTTCACCGACTGCGGGCGTGAGCCCGGCCAGTACGGCGGGCGCAGCGAACACGAGATCCCCGACAGCGACGTCGGGCTCGGCGGTCGCGGCCTCGAGCATGCGGACCAGTTGATCGGTGAAGATCTCGATCGTTGCCGGGTCGAACAACGCGGTCGAGTAGACGACCTCGACGTCGATACCCGATTCGGTACCGTGCTCCGTGCATATCACCTGCAGATCGGTTCCACCGCCGGCGGGCATGCGAGCGGCGGCGTCCGCCCCGCCCGTGCGGGCGAACACGAAGCCGACCTGAAATGGGTACGACGCGCCCGGCGCCGTCGGCAGACCCAGTGTCGTCGAGAGCTCGTCGAAGGGGACCTCAGCATGGCGGAAAGCAGCCACCTCAGTGGTGTGCACCGAAACAAGCAGGTCCTCGAAGGTCGATGCGGTGTCGACCCGGGACCGCAGGATCAGCGGCCAGCCGTGCGGGCCTGCCGGGGTGCCGACCGCCACGTCGGCTCGACCACTCAGCCGGGCCAGCAGCGCGGCAAGGGCGGCGTGTACGACGGAGTAATTCGTGAAGGCGCCGACCTGACCGAGGTCCCGGATCTTGCCGTGCACGTCAGCGGGCACGCGCATGACCACGCGGCCGTCGAGATCAGCTAGGGGGCCGGGGCGGACATGATCGGCTCGGAGGATCGGCTCGGCGGACAGCCCGTCGAGTACGCTCCTCCAGAATTCAAGCTGCACCGCTCGTCGCCGGAGTCGTGCTCCCTCCGCCGCGGTCTCGGCGTGGAGATCCGCCGTGCCCGTCGCGGGATCCGCGGTTAGGAACTCCTCGAACAATCCGACGAAGGCCCGCTGATGCGACTGTAGGTCGTCGTCGGTGTAGCGACCGGGATTGCCCCGGAACTCGACCATCGTCTTCTCAGGTGTTCCGGTCGTATACACGTTGACCAGCAGGTCATCGACCGGCCCGGAGGTGACTACGCGAAATTCCCCGGCGAGTGTGCCGAGGGTGATCTGCGGATGGAAGAGCATCACGTTGACCATCGGCGCCGCGAGAACGGGGACGGCCCGCCGGCTTGCGGCCTCCCTGCGGATGTCCTCGAGGGTGTACCGCTGATGGCGCAGTGCGCCCGTCACCTCCCACCGCACTCGCTGGATCAAGTTGGCGAGAGTGTCGTCGGATCGTGTGCTCACCCGCAGCGGCGCGACGGTGACCAGCATTCCCCCGGAGCGGCGCAGCATCACTGTCGTCCGGGCCGAGACAGGCAGGTTGACGAGTACCTCGTCGCTGCCGGTCATGCGCGCAAGATAGAAACCGAATGCCGAGACGACCACCGCAGCGGCGGGGGCATCGAACACGTCGTCGGAACGGGCGAGTCTTCTGGCCGCCTCGTCGGACAGCGCCGAGGTCACGAGGGCGCTCTTCGCCACCGCAGGAGCGACGACCGGCGACAAACTCGCGCCCGCGGGCATCTCGGCGACCCGCTCGGCCCAGTAGGCGTGGTCGGACTCGAACCGGTGCGACGCCCGATATCCCTGATCGATCGCGTACAGGGTTCGCAGATCTGCCGCGCGGTTGGGTTCGGGCGAACGCCCCTCCGTCGCGGCTGTGTACAGCGTGGCGATCCGGTTCACGAGTGTCATCGCCCCATACCCGTCGAGCGCGACGTGATGAATTCGGCTGTACCACAAATAGTCCTGCTCGCCGACCTGCAGCACCGCGGACCTTGCCAACATATCCCGCCTGAGGTCGATCGGGCTCGTGTACTCACCGTCCATCCACGCGTGAGCCGCCCCGACCGGGTCGTTCGCCGTGCGGAAGTCGACGAGTTCGGTGGACAACTCGATGGTGGGATCGACCACCTGGAACGGCTCACCGTCCACCTCGAAGATCCTCAGGAAGGTGGACTGGAACTCCCGCCCCGCCGCCAACGACGCCTCATTCAGAAGCTCGAGGTCGAGGGGCCCGTGCAATTCGACGTACTGGGCGATGCAGAGTGCGACGTCGGGTGCCAACCGTTGCGCGAGCCACATCCCGCGCTGCGCCGACGACAGGGGGAAGGCGTCCATGTCGAGAGCGGGATGGTTGAGTGGCATTGCAGAATCCAACGGAAAGGATCCCTTCGCATGCGACCGGGGGTCGTGGGGCGACGACGCCTCATGCGGGGCAGGGGTCGTGGCGGCCCGGGGTTCGGGTTCCGATAATTGCAGCGCGGACAGAGCGCCGTAACGTCCGCGTTCGACTACATCCTTCTCAACTCGGGGGTTAGCTTTGTTATATCGCTGCTGTGCTCGTGCCTGTTACCTAACTTTCCGTGGCGGGGGCAGTCGACAATCCGTTCATAGCCGGCGGAAGCAGGGCATCCTCGCCGCGCGGGCAACTCTAGAAAACCTCGAGGTCAGTGCTTTGCGAGGATCCGTCAGACTCGGATCATCGATCGCACGCAGCCGGTCCACCCTCTGGCGCAATCTGACAGAACTTTGATGCGGATGATGCCGACTCCGGGCCCGGTCCGTACGTCGGGGATGCGGCGCGGAAGTGGATGTCGATGACTCCTTCGCGAGCCTGCCCGAGGAGACGCTGACCCGGTTCGACGCATCCCAGTGGCTGGCGATCGACAAGAGGGCGGGGGCCCTGGACTTCACTGAAATCGACTACGTCTTCATCTTCGGGCGAGTGGCTGCGCCGGTCCCCGCGGTGTGCCTGCTCGTCCGTTGAACGATCTGACCCCATGCGCCGGGCAATATCCCCCAGGTCGACCAGGCGACGCAGTTTCGTCGGTACCGTGAACCGATATGGGTGACACCGTGTACGAGGCAACCGAGATCGCGGCCCTGATGGCGGGGCTGATCGGCCGCCATCACCGGGTCACCGGCTACGAGGTCGGCCGGGAGAAGATCCGCGAATATGCCCGGGCCGTGCAGGATTCGCATCCCGCCCATTACCGAGAAGACGCCGCCCACCAGCTCGGATACGACGGGCTGATCGCACCGATCACGTTCGTCAGCATCTTGGGATCGCTTGCGATCGAGGAACTGTTCGTGCGAGTTCTGGTCGGCTACGACCTGAGTCAGATGATGCACACCGATCAGCAGCTGATTCTGCATCGGCCGGTGCAGGTCGGGGACCGATTGGACTGTGACGTTTGCCTGGAGTCGTTCCGGCAGATGGGCGGCACCGACATCATCGTCACCAAGAACCTGATCATCGACCAGCATCAGGATCCGGTGGCCACGGCCCGCACCACATTCGTCGCCCGGACCGGTGGCGTGGCCGATCCGGAGCTGGCCTGGGCGGTCGCCGCGGTGATGATGCACAAGGCGCCTGCACCCCCAGCGCAGTAGTTGTTTTAGGCAGGTTCCCTGTTGCCGGGTGTGCGGCTTTCGGGCAGCCGATGTTGGGGCGGCGGTCAGCTGAGTTTCTGCCGACGGGATTTCGATGTGACGGCGCGCGATGTGGACGTTGACCGCAGGCTGCGCGACGAGCGGCAGGTCGCCGCGCGCCCTTCCGTGGTGGTTTCGCGGAGACGGTTTCACCCTCGCGCGGCGGTGATGGGGCGCCGGGCGCCGGTGGTGGGGTCGTGCCGCGGTGCCGACACGGGTGCTCGGATCGGCGGTCAGATCGTCGGTGTCGGCGAAGACCAGGCGCACGTCGTCGAGGGCGACCGCCAACCGGCGCACCGGCGCCCAGGCGTGCCCGCGCTCCTCGGTATCGGTCAGCTCGGTCCTCGACGATCCGACCGGTTTGGTCCGCTCCGGACGGCCGGCGCACCAGCACCCGCGCGCCCATGCCCAGGGGACCGGGTTCGGGCTTCGGCTTGGGTGTCTTCTTCGGGCGTCGGTCTGCACCTATGTTTCTCGCGTGCATTCGCGTGATCCACGAGGTTATGGGTGTGGGTAGCGCGCGCGGCCGAGGCGGGGTGGGCGGCACTCGACCTCGGCCCGCGCGCGGCGGGACACCCCGCGGGCCGAGGGGTTCGGCGGCCGGAGCGGGGCTGGCCGCCCGTCCGCTATTGCGGCGCGGGCAGCGTACTCAGCGGGTACCCGCATGCAACCGCGCTACGCGGGTTTCCCTGAAAACTGCAGACCCTGCGGTCGCCCAGTACCTGGTGAGGGGCCGCTACGTCGAGGAGACCATCATCAGCGAGATCGTCGACGAGATCCCGGAGGGCACTCCGCCTGCTGGAGTCGATCCGCGACCCGCCCGAGGACACCGACCCAGGGAGCTTGGATGTCGTTGGTATCAGCAGGTTCTCACCGTTCCGGCGCATATTCGCGGCCAGGTGGTCGAGGCGGAACAGGCTCTCGAGCCACTTCGGGACCCTGGCTTGCTTCGTCGGTGACTGTCCCGGCTTGGGGATGTTCCGCGGCGGATTGAGCGTCGCCGTCCCGGGGTAGTCGGCGGGGAAACGAACGCACCACCCACCGACCACGGCCCCACCCTTTTCGCCGATGCCGGCGCCGAGGTGCACACAACATCTACTCGACGAAGGGTTGGGCGATGACAGGCAAAGGTCAGATGGCGTTGGCCGTGGGTGCGGGTTACATGCTGGGCCGCACGCACAAGATGAAGCTGGCGCTGATGCTTGCGGGCGCCGGAGCATCCAGCCGGTTTCCCTCCGGATCACTCGGTGTGCTCGGTCAGGCGGGCAAGCTGCTCGCGGAATCGCCCGAGGTCGCCAAGCTTGGCGCGACGGTCCGCAAGGAGTTGATGAACGCGGCGAAGACGGCGGCGGTGACTGCGGCCAGTCACCGGATCGATTCGCTCAACTCCCGGTTGCAGTCGGGCGGTGACGAGGCCTTCGGAGGGGAGGGGTCCAAGCGCAGGCGTCGTGAGGAGTCCGAGGACGACTACGACGGCGAGTACGCCGAGGACGAGACCGCTGAGGACGACGAAGCCGAGGACGACGAAGCCGAGGACGACGAAGCCGAGGACGACGAAGCCGAGGACGAGACCGCCGAGGACGAGGCGTCCCGCGCCCCGAGGCGCCCGGCCCCGCGGCGCCGCTCGTCTAGTGGTGGTGGATCCCGGCCCGCCCGGTCGCGGTCGTCGACGACGGACGACGACGAGGACGAGTTGTCGCGGGCCCGTAGGACGCGCGCGAAGTCGACGACCGATTCGGTACCCGTACGACGCACCCGGAAGTGATCAGCGATGACCTCGAATCTTGANAGTGCGGCGAAGAAGCTGCGTAAGAACGTCTCCGGTGCGTCCGGCAAGGCCGCATCGGTGTCNCCTTTGCAGAAGGCGGCGCAGGGTCTGCTCGGCACCGTGACCGACAAGGCGGTCTCCGCCGTCTCCGANAGGGTGGCGGGCGCCACCGACCGGCTCACCGACTACGCCGAGGGCGGCGGCGGAAGTTTGCTGTCCGCGGTCACCGGCAAAGAACACAACGGCAACGGCAACGGCAACGTTGACGGCAACGGTGACGGCAACGGTGACGGTGACGGGAAGGGCGATGGCAAGTCACTGTTCTCCGGGCTGACCGACAAGGTGAAGGACACCGCGTCGAATCTGAAGGACGCGGTCACCGGCGGTGGTGGTGGTGGTAAGGGCAAGAAGCTGAAGTTGACCAATATCGTCGAATCGATCGATGTCGGTGTCCCGGTGCAGGTGGCGTACAACCAGTGGACNCAGTTCGCCGANTTTCCGTCGTTCATGAAGAAGGTCGANCGGGTNGAGCAGGAAGCGGACGAGAAGCTGGAGTGGAAGGCGCAGATCTTCCTTTCGCATCGGACGTGGGAGGCGTCGATCATCGAGCAGGTCCCGGATGAGCGGATCGTGTGGCGGTCGAAGGGGGCCAAGGGTTTCATCGACGGTGCGGTGACGTTCCATGAGGTGACTCCCGATCTCACCCGCATCGTTCTGATACTGGAGTATCACCCGAAGGGTTTGTTCGAGAGGACGGGAAACCTGTGGCGTGCACAGGGTCGGCGAGCACGGCTGGAGCTGAAGCACTTCGGACGCCACGTCATGACCCAGTCCGTACTCCATCCTGACGAGATAGAGGGATGGCGCGGGGAGATCCGGGACGGCAAGGTGGTCGAACCCGAGGAGTCCGAGGACTACAACGAGGAACCGGACGACGGCGACACAGCCGACCCCGACGCCACCGATGAGCCGGACCAGTCCGACGAGGAGGCGGCCGAAGACGAAGAGCTGCAGGACCAGGACGACGAGTCCGGCGAGTACGAGGAGGAGCCGGAGGACGAGACCGGCGAGTACGAGGACGAAGAACCCGAAGAGGAACCGGAGGACGAGACCNGCGAGTACGAGGACGAAGAACCGGAAGAGGAACCGGAGGAGGAGCCGGAGGACGAGTCCGGCGAGTACGAGGACGAGGAGCCTGAGGAGGAACCTGAGGAGGAGTCGGAGGACGAGTCCGGCGAGTACGAGGAGGAGCCTGACGAGGAACCTGAGGAGGAGTCGGAGGACGAGTCCGGCGAGTACGAGGAGGAGCCTGAGGAGGACACCGCGGAGGCTGAGGAGGAGCCCGAGCCGCGGCGGCGTCGTCCCCGGAAGGCCGCAGCAAAGAAGACCCCCGCGAAGAAGGCCCCCGCGAAAAAGGTTGCAGCAAAGAAAACCCCGGCGAAGAAGGCCCCCGCGAAAAAGGCCGCAGCAAAGAAGACCCCCGCGAAGAAGGCTGCCGCGAAGAAGGCAACGCCGCGGCGTAGGACGGGAGCACGCGCATGACCACGGCGGGTGGACCCAGCTCGAGTAGTCTCGCCGATGTCATCGACACCATCTTGGACAAGGGCCTCGTGATCGACGCGTACGTGCGGGTCTCGCTGGTCGGCATCGAATTGCTGACCATCGACGCCCGGGTTGTCGTCGCGAGCGTGGATACCTACCTGCGGTTCGCGGAGGCGGTGAACCGGCTCGAGATCGGCAGCGAGCCGAAGGGGCTGTCCGAGATCGTCTCGGGCGCCACCGAGGGCGGTGCCAAGCACAAGACGAAGGGTGCGCTCGAAGCGGCGGGCGACAAGCTCGGCGGCCTCTTCGGGGGCGGGGAGGAAGAGGAAGAACCGGAGCGGGAACGAGTGTCGCGGAAATCGACGCGAGGTGACCGGTGATGGCCACCTCGGAGCAGACGAAGCAGACCACCGGTGTGTACGTCTACGGCATCGTTCCGGCCGACATCGAGGTCGCCAAGGATGCGACCGGGGTTGCGGACGGCACCGTGGAGGTGGTCACGCAGGGTGACATTGCCGCCCTGGTGAGCGGACTGTCGGTGGACCGGGCGCTCGGCGCACCCGGGGACCTGCGGGCGCATGCGGACCTGCTGGACGGGGTGGCCGGGGTGGCACCGGTGCTGCCGCTGCGGTTCGGCGCGGTGGTCAGCGACGCCGACGCCGTGCGGGAGGAACTGCTCGCGGCGCACGCGGACGAGTTCAGTACTGCTCTCGAGCAATTGGAGGGCAAGGCCCAGTACATCGTCAAGGGCCGGTACGTGGAGAAGGCGATCCTGCGGGAGATCCTCGACGAGGACGAGCAGGCGGCGGCACTGCGCGAGGAGATCGCGACAAGTCCGAAGACGCGGGCCGGGAGGCGCGGATGGCCTTGGGGGAACTGGTGAGCAACGCGATCGCCGCCAAACGCGACGAGGACACCCGCAGGGTCGTCGAGGCGCTCGAGGACCTCGCTGCTTCCGTGAACGTGCGCGAACCCACGCATGAGGAGGAGGCCGTGCAGGTGGCGATCCTCGCCGACGTCGAGCGGCAGGACGAGCTCGAACGGGTGCTCGGTGAGCTGGCCCAGAACTGGGACGGGCGGGTGGAGATGAAGCTGCTCGGACCGCAGGCGGTGTACGACTTCGTGGTCACCCCGAAGCTGGAGGGGCAGGCCTGAAGTCATGGGATGTTCTCGTTCATCGTCACCTTGCCGCTGCAACCGGTCGAAGGCGTAATCTCGCTGGCGGAGTTGATCCAGCGGCAGGTCGAGCAGGAGTTGCACGATCCGGCGCGCGCCCGTCGGGCCCTCGAGGAGGCCCGGGAACGCGATGAGATCACCGAGGAGGAGGAAAAGGCAAGCGCAGCAGACGATTCTCGACCAGATGACGGGCGGTGGCGGATCCAGCCCCTGACCCGCACGGCCGGCAACGGCGCGCGAAGGACTTGACAGGCCGCCGACACGGGCGGGCGCATTAGTGAGGTCGTCCGCGACGGCGATCGTGATGAGCCCCGGGTACCGGCGAGGACGCCGTGGCGACCTCACGGCGTTTGTGCATGGCACGAGCCTGTGGGACGTGTCGTTTCCCGAGGTCGAGGGCCTGGGATTGGTCGATCGTCATGCTGCGTGAGCTGGCGGAGGCGGGAAGGTTGGCGGGTTGCTCGAAGAGGGTCGGCCAGCCACGGTGGAGCCAGGTCAGGCCGGCCGCGGTCGAGGTCGCTGCCGTCGACGAGAGGGGAGAGGCAGCGCTGCCGGGCGCACCCCGTGCACGGACTGTGGCGTAGACGGGGTTGTCGGGCAGCTGATGTCGGGCGATGTGCGACCAGACGTCGCCGGTGGTCCAGTTCAGATCGGCCCGTACGCGGCGGTGCCGTCGGCGGGTGACGATTCCGTCGCGGCGGCCACCTCGGGTGTAGAGGTATCGGCGGCTGGCGGATTCGTCGGCGCGTACCCCACAGCTCCCCGGCCCGAGCAGTGGGTGGGCGCGGCGTGCGGGTTCGATGATCAGCACTTGGTGCAGATCCACCGCCGCGGACGGCCACAGTGTTGGTGGGTGCGGTGTGGTCCCACAGTCCGGTTCGGCGAGGGCCTCCAGCAGTCGTGGGCCGGTGCGATGTGGTGCTGGTTCGGCCGCCGGGTGTGGGCGAGTTCGGTGAGTTAGTCGTAGATTTCGGATAGTCGAGTCCGGAGTCGAAGACACCACCGGCACGTCCGGGTCCACTCAGGGGGCGAGGTCGAGGACGACGAGGGCTCCTTACCGCCGGAGCGCGACATATCCGTCGTGGGCGGCGAGGTGCGCCTCGAGGAGAGCGGTGATGTCGGCCAGTGCCGTCGCGTCAGTCCTGGCCGATGGCGCCCGAATCCGGTGTAGTGCGGCGAGATCCAGTCCCGGTGCGGGTGTCGTCGTCACGGTGGTCGGGATACGACAACACCGTGCCCCGGCGGGTTCTCCATCAGTGCACCGGGCTCGGTATAGGGGACCTATGACCAATAATGGGAACAACACCAGAACCTTCTGTCGGTCGAGGGCTACCTCATCATCGCCCGCTGTCAGACCGAATGGATCAGCGATTACAAAGGCCATGACCGACTGTGCGGCGGCGAGGGTCACGATCGCGAAGGCGATGCCACGTACCCGCAGGGCGATTGCTCAACACCACTACGGACCGGGTCATGGCGACGACGAGCGGAA
The DNA here is from genome assembly GCF_002165735.1 of Rhodococcus sp. NCIMB 12038. Taxonomy (NCBI): domain Bacteria; kingdom Bacillati; phylum Actinomycetota; class Actinomycetes; order Mycobacteriales; family Nocardiaceae; genus Rhodococcus; species Rhodococcus sp. NCIMB 12038. The sequence goes on along the minus strand of NZ_NHML01000013.1, from coordinate 232,734 downwards.
CGATGAGCGCGCCGATTTGGCCCTACGAGGTGCGATTGACGATTTCCGTGCCGAGGCTGTCGTACATACCGCGAAGCTCCGACTTTTCGGTGACTCCCGGAGAAGCCTACGCCTCCCAGACCTGCGAGGCGTTGGCACCGACCCACGAGACGTACACGATGTCGGCGTCGCATCAGCCGCGCGTTGCGCGAACGGAATCAGATCGTTGGCCGCGGCGGGCGCAACGACGGATTCGACAGTCGCCCCCACGGCACCGAACGCGGAGGAGAGTCCCGTAACTGACGCCGTACCGAAGGTTGTGTCCTGAGTGGAAACCAGGATCGTCTTGCCAGCTGTCTCGGGCACGGTCGCGAGGATGGCCTTGTTGGTTTGCACTGTCTGCCAAATTGTTCGGAAGACGTTAGGGCTCATGCCTGTAAAGTCATCTCCACCTGCGGACAACAACAGCAGTGCATCGTTTCCTGGATGATCGGCGACGTGGAGCCCAATGCCGGTGGAAATGGGCCCGGCCAGGATCTTCGCGCCCTGGCTCGGCAGTGCGGTCGCTCCGGACGCGGCCTGCGCCGGATTCGAGCCGTCGTCGGCTTCGAGAATTTCGACTTTCCTGCCATCGATTCGCCCGTGTTCTCGGTCAGATAGTCCATGCCGACCTTGAAGCCCTTTCGGTACTGCTTTCCCGAAGTTCTCCTGAATGCCGGACAGCGACGTGACCGCGCCGTTCCGCATCCAGACAGGGCCCGCGCCAGGCCCGGCATCGCTGCGTCGATCCTGAATTCACAACGGAGCATCCGTGTTCCTTTCCGCTGCCCGGAATTCGCGGGAGCTTGTGCTCCGATAGCGTGGTCGCAATAATTTGTAGTGAACGCTCAATACAGATTTAGAGTATGAGTGAGTCCAGTCACACGTCAAGCGATGTCGTTCGCTCGACCCACCTGCAGGAGATGCAATGGAAACCATCCAACTCGATGTAACGGATCACATCGCCACCATCACACTCGATCGCCCCCGACAGCTCAACGCGCTCACGGAGCAGATGGTAGGCGAGATCATCGCCGCGTTCGATCACTGCGACGACGACGATTACGTTCGCGCCATCGTTGTTACAGGCAGAGGTAGAGCCTTCTGCGCTGGCGCCGACCTCAGTGCGGGGGGCGACAGTTTCGCCGAATGGCTGGATGCGGACGAAGACCCTATTAGCGCACCAGGAGGGATCCGGCGTGATGGTGGCGGTCGGATCGCCCTGAGGATCTACGAGTCCCGCAAGCCGGTCATCGTCGCCATCAACGGCATAGCGGTCGGTGGTGGAATAACCTTCACCCTCCCCGGCGACATCCGCCTCGCCAGCTCGACTGCGAAACTCGGATTCGTGTTCACACAACGTGGTCTCGTCCCGGAATCGTGCTCCAGCTGGTTTCTGCCACGCGTCGTCGGTACTGCCACCGCATTGGAATGGGTAATCACCGGAAGACTTGTCAGCGCCGAAGAAGCATGCGCGAAGGGACTGGTCCATGCGGTGTATCCGCCCGAGTCGCTGCTCGATGAGGCCTACGTGGTGGCACGTCACATCGCCACTAGAACTGCACCGGTCTCCGTCGCACTCTCGCGTCAAATGCTCTGGCGATCCTGGGAGCTCGACCATCCCATGCGGGCACACGAAATCGAGACACATGCGGTGAGCGTGCGTGGCAAGAGCGACGACATCCGCGAAGGTGTCGCGTCGTTCCTCGACAAGCGGAAGCCAGAGTTCAGCGACCGGGTGAGCTCGCACCTCCCTGACCTGTTCACCAACTTGCCGACCGTCGGTTACACGACTCCGCGGGTCTCCCGATGAGCCGAGCCACAATACTCGACGACCTGCGAGCGGCCGGGCGTGTACATTGGCGCACCCACGTCAGGCGAAACGCACAAGAGATTCCCGAACGTGATGCGATCCGATTCGATGGCAGCTCCGTATCGTGGCGCGAACTAGACTGTCGGGCCGACATTGCGCAGCGACGCTCGCAGCGCAGGGACTAAGACTCGGGACCGTGTCGCTCTGCTCGCCGTAGCCACGATGGCGCTGGGTGCGATCTTCGTGCCGGTGAATTTCCGTCTGTCTCCCAATGAGATCGCCTACTACTGGACGACAGTGAGAGCGCGGCCCTGATGACGGAACAATCGCTCATGGATCGAGCTCACGCTGCGCTCGACTCGGCATCTGTCACTCCGGCCATGCTGGCAATAGGGGAGGAGAAGACCGAGAACAGCTACGCCGACGCCGCTGCAACCGCTGGCGCAGTACCCAGACGTCGAGGAGAGCCTGCCCGCACCGATCCACTACACTTCCGGCACGACCGGCCGGCCCAAGGGTGCCGTCCTGAGCCATCGTGCCCTGCAGCAGCAGATAATGGCGATGGTCCGCGTGTGGCGACTCGTCGACGACACGGACGTCGACCTCTGCTCCGGACCGATGTTCCACGCGGCGGGAATGGGCGCATTGGGGGGCGTTCCCTTTTGTCGGCTCAACCGTCTCGTTGTCACCTACCACCTGTGTCCTCGAAGGAAAGGATGCGGTGCGCAAGATCGGGTCCGTTGGACGGCCAGTGCGCAGCGTCCAAGTCCGTGTCGTCGATGCTCGGATGCGTGGCGTGCCTCCCGGGACGGTCGGCGAGATCGTCTACCGAGGCGCCGCGGTCATGGAGGGGTACTGGCGACGCCCTGATGCCGACGAGGCGGATCGATCGTCGACATCGGATCGATCGAAGCCATTCGTCCCGAGCCCACTTCGTTGCCGTACGCGGCGGCAAAGGCTTGCTTGTACATACTACGGAGGGTTTTCGCGAAAGCAGCCATTCAGTATCAGGGATTCCGATCCGTGGGAGTCGTGGAGGCGGAAGTGCCTCGTATCGAGGCGCCGCACGAGGCGACGGTCGAAGTCACGACTGCCGGCATCTGTGGAAGTGACCTGCACATCTATGATGGCCACGGCTTCAGCGACGAGGTCGGCTACACCGTCGGCCATGAAGCCGTCGGCAGCGTGCGGGAGGTGGGTCTCGACGTGACTGCCTCCGTTGGTTGTTCGTCATGCCGCGAATGCAGCGCCGGACGAGTCTCGTCGTGTCTCACGAAGACGGGCCACTGGGCCGAATCGTGCTATGGACTGAGCTCGGCGCTCCCCGGAAGCCAAGCACAGTACGTTCGTGTCCACACGCGGGGGGAAAGCTGTTCGCGGTGCCGGAAAGTGTCAGCGACGAGGCAGCTGTGGTCCTGACCTACAACGCCCCCACGGCTTGGTACGGATGCCGTCGCGCTTACATAGTCCCGGGCGACACGGGTGTCATCATCGGTCTCGGTCCTGTTGGTCTCATGAGTGTGCAGTCGGCGTTCGTCATGGGTGCCGCCCGAGTTATCGGACTCGATCCGATCGCGTCGCGGCGCGATCGCGCCGAGCAGCTGGGAGCGGAGACGTTCCAGTCGGGCGAGGATGTCAGCTCATCGGTCCGCGAGGCAGCTGGAAGATCGGGCGTGGACGCGGTGGTCGACGCTGTTGGGGCCGATGAGGTGCGCATTGTGAAGCCGCGGGGACGAATCAGTGTCATCGGCGTCAACCAGAGCAAGCTCATGCCCTTCCCGATGGCCTATGCGCAGGTCAAGGAAAGTCGAGTTCGCCATGGTCTGTGCTCGGTGCAGCAGAGCTACCAGCCCTGCTACGCCTGACCTCCTGCGGTTGTCTGAACCCGGAAGTGGTTGTTTCACATCGTATTCCACTATTGACGGCGCTCGCGCGTACGAGCTCTATCAGTCTCGGGACGCGAATGTGAACAAAGGTGGTCCTAGACCTGCGCACATGATTCGCTGGTTGATCGCGGACGGCTCCTCATGGTGCGATGAACCGTCCGCGACCAGTTCATCCGATCAGCCGCTCATTTTCGGGCCAGTAATTTTCGCGCAGAGCCCTTTTCAGCAGCTTGCCGTTGGCGTTGCGAGGTAGAGTCTCGACGAAGTCCACCGATTTGGGTCGCTTGTATCCGGCGAGCCGGTCTCGCAAGCCATCCAGCAACTCGGCTTCGGAAAGTGCGTGACCCTGGTTGACCACCACAATCGCTTTGACGGCTTCTCCCCACTTCGGATCCGGAACTCCGATGACCGCGACATCTCGCACGGCGGGGTGCTTAGCGATCTCGTTCTCCACTTCAGCGGGGTAGACGTTCTCGCCGCCGGATACGATCATGTCCTTCACACGGTCGACCAGATACAGGTAACCTTCGGCGTCAATCCAGCCTGCATCCCCGGTGCGCAACCAGCCTTCGTCGGTCCTGAGCTGGTTGGTTGCCTCATCGCGGTGCCAGTACCCGGGCGTGGATTGCACAGCACGTATTTGGACTTCACCGACATTCCCGACGTCCTTGCGCACGCCGCTCGCGAAGTCGACAACTCGCAACTCCACCCACGGGTAAGGTTTCCCGGCGGAGCGGAGAAGATGCTCACGAGGACCGTCTGGATCGTGGTCTGCAGGCATGAGCTGGCACACTGCACCGGTCGTCTCCGTCATCCCGTACACCTGAGTAACTTCGACACCGAACACGTCGATGGCACGGCGCAGTGTGGTCGACGTGATGGGGGATGCCCCGTACACGATCCGGCGGAGTGAGCTGAAGTCGCGCGTACTCACGGTGTGATCGTCCAGAAGCATCGCGATCATCGAGGGAACGAGAAATGCGTTGGTGATTCTATGGCTTTCGATCAGATCCAGGACGCCTTCGGTCGTGAAGTCGCCGAGGAGAACGTACTCGCCGCCCGCATGGAGACAGGACAAGGCGAGGTTGATGCCACCGATGTGGAACAACGGAGGAACACCCAGGACGACGGATCCTGCGTCGATCGCAAGTAGTTCGGTTGCGTTGAGGTAGTGTCCAAGGTTCGACTCGGTGATGATAACCCCCTTGGCAATTCCCGTCGTGCCTGATGTGTACTGCTGGAGGACGGCACGATCTCTCGACTTCGCGGCGCCGGCCGGGTCGGGCAACTCGACCTCGTTGTCTGCCTGTAGCCACTCTGTCCAGGACAAGTCGATGTCGACAACCTCCTCGTCAAGCAGGTCGGTGAGTCCAGCGGCGAACTCATGCTCGGTGAACACGAGCCGAGCGCAGGAATCTACTATCTGGGGCGCCAACTCGTGTGGCGTAAGCCTCCAGTTCAGCGGCACCAAGGCAGCACCGATCCAGGCACAACCAAACCACAGTTCGAAGAACTCCAGTCGATTTCGGGCGAGGAAGCAGATCCGATGGCCCGGCTGCACTCGCGCCTTCAGGAGTTGCTGCGCGACCCGGTGCGCGTTGTCGGACAGCTCCCCATAAGTACGTTGCCGCTCACCGTCTCGGATCGCGACAGCGGAGGCGCGTGCCGCCGCGTGGGCCCGCAGGAGTGCGGTCGTACTGAAGTCGTCGCCGAGGGCAATATCGCTGCCGAGGACGTGGGGACTATTGAAATCCTCATGAGCCACGACACTATGACAGCATGCATAGATCTCAGATATCAATACATTTGCCTTAAAACTTTGAACACGCTCCCGCTTGCGTGCACACGCCCAGGAACGGAGATCCTAGGTGTGCCCAACCTCCTTTATCACATCGGTGTCGTGGTCCCGGACCTCGACGACGCGCTCATGGTCTACATTTGCGCATTTGGCATGGAATCCACTCCACCGCAGCAGCACTCACTCGATCTCTGTGACGCGACGAGAACGTTTCATGACGAGTTGCGACTCGCACTCACGTCAAGGGCCCCACCGCCTCGAGGTCGTTGCGCTCGCGGAGTCCTTTCTGGGCCAGGACTTGTCGGCATTCGAGAAGCTCCATCGCCTGGCTCGTAAGCACATGGACAACGTCGCCAGGCGAAACCTGGAGCTCGGTGTCACGTTGCGTGAGCTCGACTCATTGACAGGCGAGGGATGTGCCGAGATGCAGGACCTCCGCGATCGCACCGAGAATCGCTGGGTCGATATTGTCCAAGAGGGCATCGACAGCGCCGAAATCGTCGATCTTGATCAGTTGTTCGTGAAGCTGATCCTCGGACTGGGGAACTACGCCGTACTGTGGTATCGCCTCGGCGGCACGTTGAGGCCGGATGAAATCGCGGACTGTACAGTTGATCTAATGCTCAGTTCCTGCGTGAGGCATGCTCGGCCCAGCTGACGCTCAGCGTCGCCGGATCGAGTACATCTACGACCACGCGTTCGGTCGCGATGACTACCTGCTTCAACCGGAACGATTCTGTGGATGGAAGCTTCCGGCCTCTCGGGTGCCACCCCGACGTTCGCGAAGCTCATCGGTGGCGGCGCGCAGAACGTGCGTTCTACGGCAAAGTTCCAGGACTCTCGGGCCACAAGCAACGGTGCAATCATGCGCGAGAGGGAAGTTTTGAACGCACTCGGTGTAGTGCGGATGTGACGTCCCTACGCCACTCCGTCCATCGCTCCGCCTGCGGAACCGAGCAGCGCGAGTGTTTGTGGGGAAGGAGGTACGGCCATGACGACCTCAACGATATCGGTCAGGTGGCTGACGAACAGCGGGCTCGATCCGCTGACCGCTGACCGCGCCCGCCGCGCCAACTCGACGTGCGCGAGTCGGATTGCAGTAAATCGCCGGTGCAGGGGCCGGCCGACCGAAGCGGCAGGCAACACCGGGTCGCACAGACTAATCCACCGCTCCATGCTCCCCTCATTGTCGTGAATGAGTGACCACAGAGCGTCACCAGGCGCTAGTTCCTGGCTTGCGCTATTCATCAGATGACTTACGACCTGCAGAAACGCTCGTCCAAACGGGCCTGAGTCGAGTTCGCCTATCAATGGGATGACGTAGAGCGAGGCCACGTCGCGCACTGTGGTGACACGACACTGGGCCTGGCGGTCGAGCAGTGCGTGGCGGCGAATCGCAACCGAACTCGCGCCCCGCTCGACCACGGCTTTGACCAAACCGGCCCGACCGCCGAAGTGGTACTGCAGCGCCGTGCTGTTTCGCTGGCCCGCCGCCCGGGTCACCTCCCGAAGGGATACACCTTCGATTCCGCGGTCGGCGAAGAGTTCCGCACCCGCACTGATCAATGCATCTCTACCCCCTCGGGTTCGTGTACGGGGGGAGCTGCTCGACTTGCCATCGGCCATGACGCCATTTTGCCAGACGCCGTCCGACCCAACCTGCATCAACTGCCTTTCGAGCCTTCGAACTGGCACTTACTATAAAGCAAGTGCCTTACTCGTGTGTGTTTCTGATTGCTTACAGTCGACTTGCCCGTCCAGGTGAGAGCGTGCGTCAGCTGCGCGCCCGGGCCGAGACCCTCGCCCCGTCAGCCATCTTCTGCGCCAAGTGCGCGTACACGAACGTGGTCATCGAGACGGCGCGAGGGCACGGACGTCGCAGGGAAGCCTCTTGTCTTCGACGCGCGAGCTCGGGGGATCGGTGTCGTGACACGTTCGGCAAATTCAACTAATTGGTTGACTACGAAGAATGGTGTTGTTACCGTCACATTTGCGAGGCGGCGGGTCGGACTTACTACTTCGTCGACGAATGTTGCACCCAAACGGATCTCATGGAAGAGCCGAGCACCCGATGGCTCGCGTCGATGGCGTTCGGCGGTCTCGCAATCCGTGGGCGGCACATGTGAGGTGATGTCGCAGAGTCTGCCGCCCCGTCGAGGTCGGGCCCTCGCGGACCTGAATTTCCGAAATGGCGACCCGACGGGTCTCCGCTGAGTTTCACCAATTTCGAAGGAGAGGACGCATGACCGTCGTTAACGAGGCGTCGATCGACTTGCCGGATTTCTCGGATCCGGCGACCTTTGCCGACCAGGTTCCTCACGAGGCTTTCGATCAGGTGAGGTCGATGTCCGGACTGTACTGGCAGCCGACCGAGTATGGCACGCTCCGCGAGGGGTTCTGGCTCGCCACGCGCTTCGCGGATATCGTTGCCGTCGAGGCTAAGAGCCAGGAAGTCACCTGCAAGCAGGGATTCAACTTTCCCTTGAACATCCTCAGCGAGTCGCCCGAACAAGCGGAGTTCAACTCCCACATGTTGATGCGCAAGGATCCGCCCGATCACGGTCGGATGAGGCGGGTGGCCGCCGCTGCCTTCGGTCCTCGAGTTGTCGCGCGCTTCGACGGCTGGATTCGTGACATCGTGAACGAGGCGCTCGATTCAGCGCTCGCGAAGCCGGAGTTCGACTGGGTGGTGGAGGTCGGGAAGTACATCCCGTCGCGTGTTGTGGCTCGGGTGCTCGGTGTGGCCGACGACCGTATCGAGGATGTTGTCGACTGGACCGACGCAGTCTTCGCGGTGTCCTCCGAGGCGGACGCAGGAGCGAAGCAGAGCGAGGCTGCTCAGGCGTTGTACATGTATTGTGCCGAACTGCAGCAGGCGAAGCTGCGTGCGCCGGACGACGACGTCGCTACCGCGCTAGCGCAAGCGGTGGAACGTGGTGACTTGAATGACACCGAATTCTTGACGTTCATCGGCTTGTTACTCGTGGCGGGTTACGAAACCACGCATACATTGATCAATCACTCAATGCGTCTGATCGTCGAGAATGATGAGATCCGCAAGTACGCCGGAGACGCTCTCGAAGAGGGCACCGTCGATCGTCTGGTGGACGAATTCCTGCGGTACATCACGCCGGCGATGAACATGGCCCGGATCGCTACGACGGATTTCGAGATTGCGGGAACGACGATTCGCAAGGACGACATGATCCAGTTGATGTTCGTGGCGGCAAACCGCGACCCGGCAGTCTTTTCGCGGCCTCACGAGTTCGATCCGCACCGGCCGGAGACCGCAACTTTGACGTTCGGAAGCGGCCCGCACCGGTGTCTGGGTAGTGCGCTGGCGAAGCTCGAGCTTCGAATTCTGTTCGAGCAGTTGGCTGAGCGTGGTGTCAAGCTTGAACTGAACGGTGAACCGAAACGCGGATGGAGTGCTTGGATCAACCAGCTGCACTCGCTCCCCGTGCGCGTCGTATAACGAGTGAAGGCGCCGATGGTGCGGAGAACTCGGGGTCGGTCTCCATTGTTGTGGAGACTACACAGGAGCGACTGCGATAGTCACCGCCGTTCGGGTGAAACGCTTTTCACCATGGTGGTGATGAGTTCGAGATAACGCTGCTGGAACTCCTTGGAGTCAGGCTCGGCGTGCGTGACAACCATCTTCGCCACTTGTGGCAACGAAGTGGTGATCCCGCTCATGGAAATGAGAAGCAGCGCGAACATCTCGTGGTCGAGGTCCGCCGATATCTCTCCGCGCTCCTGGGCGCGGCGAACGATCGCAACCCACCGTGACCACGACGCGGTCCTGGCAGCCTCGAGTCGAATCGTTCCATCTCCGCTCCCGTACTCGAGTCCCTCCCAGGCGAGGAGTCGACGCCAAACGGCACTGAATTCACTCCAGTCGCTGAGCCTCCACAATGCCGCCTCCAGCGAGGGCGCTGTTTCGAGGAAGTCCCACATTTTCGACGTCTCCTCGACCATGTGTTCGAGCACAGACTCGTACAGGTCGGACTTACTCTGAAAGTAGTAGTAAATCAACTGCTTGTTTGCGCCGGCAGATGCTGCGATCTCGTCGATCCGGACCGCGGCAAAACCTTTGTCCGCGAACTGCTCCATGGCAGTGTGGAGAATCCGATCACGCCTCGAGGAATCGTAATCGACGCGACCTCGCCGCCGGGTTCCCGTGTGTGCTCGTGACTCGGAACTCATGGCAGCAAGGTATCAGAAATAGAGACGCAAGGACCGTCTCAACTAAATAGTTGAAACAGGGTAAGATGGCTACAACGTCTCCATCAGGCGAGCCATGACTAGGGAAGGAATCCCCGATGCTTGGAACCGACACCGACGTTGACGCCTCATTCCTCGAGATTGGGACGAAAGCGGCGGATATCGCTGCCGAGCTGTGGTCAGGACTCGGGGGAGACGGTGAAGCATTATCGCGGCTGACCTTCGTCGGTTCCGGCAACCTCTTGTGTCCCTTTCCGGTGATGGATGTGGCTGCGGCGTCATTCGGTGTAGCCGGGCTCGCCGTCTCAGAATTGCTGGCTGCAGCTGGAATGGACGCTCCCACTGTCATGGTCGATCGACGCCAGGCAACTACTTGGTTCGACTTCCCGTTGGCGCCGAGCCGATTTCTGGATGTTGTCGAAGAACACGGAATCCATCAGAAGTGGATGGTCGAGTTTCAGACCCTTGACGACAGGTGGATTCGAATTCAAGCCACCTACCCGAGTCTGCGGCGACGAATGCTGTCAGCGTTGGAATTACCGATGTCCGCGGGGCCCGAGCACGTGCAGCGCGCAATCGGCGCGTTGACGGCCGACGAAGCGGAGACCCGTCTCGTCGCGGCGGGCGCTGCGGCCGCCGTCGCGCGGACCATCGACGAGTGGGATCGTCATCCTCAGGGGATGGCCGTGGCCAAGGAGTCAATCGCGGATGTCCGAGGGACTTTGCCCGGGGGGTTCGCGTGGCGGCCGACTGCAGGCCGACCGCTTCTCGGTCTGCGGGTCCTCGACATGACCCGCGTGGTTGCTGCTCCGATGGCAACCAGGTTTCTGGCTTCTCTCGGTGCTGAGGTTCTGCGGATCGACCGACCCGGCAGCGACGAGGTGTCGCTGATCGGAGTCCATGACGTCTCGTTGGGCAAGCGGTGGGCGGTCCTGGACGCACGATCCACCGAGGGAAGAAATGACCTCCGCGAGCTGATCGCCAGCACAGATGTGATTGTCCACGGCTATCGTCCAGGCGCGCTCGACGATCTGGGGCTCGATGCCGATGCTCGCGCGACACTCCGTCGCGGACTCGTCGATGTCACACTCAACGCGTACGGATGGACTGGCCCGTGGAGTGACCGAAGGGGATTCGACACTCTCGTTCAGTTCTCCAGCGGCATAGCCGATGAGATCTCGCGTTGGGCCGGTGCCGACCCTGGACGTCGGCTTCCCATCAATGCCCTAGGGCACCACGTCGATGCCAGCCGCCCCCGTCACATGCCGGTCGAGGCTCTGGACTTCGGCACCGGATACCAAATGGCGGCGGCAGCATTATTGGGGCTTGTGAGGCGAATGAAATCGGGTGTGGGGTCGTACACGAGATTGTCACTGGCGCGCACCGCTCGAGTCGTCGTGGATCATGCAATGGAACCAGCTGATCCCACGTTCCGACTGCCTGATGATTCGGCCCCGGTCACAGAAGAAATCTATGGGATGGGTGGGCGGCCGACTCGGCGACTTGCGCAACCGTTGGTAGTGGACGAGGTTCCGATGTTCTGGGACAGGCCTGCAGAGCTTCCCGGATCCTCCATGCCAGTGTGGTCCTCCCCGAGACCTGATTCCGCTGAGTCTGGCCCACGCGCATAAGGATTGGCGACCGTATCGCTTACGCCGTGCCCTGCTCGGGATTCGAAATCGCCAACACATCGGGGGTATCAACAGGTCCAGACGCGGTACGCCGACGGTCGTCCCGACGAGTTGCGCCGCGGCGTCGCCGGCATCGCCGCAGCACGTGAGTGGCAAAGTGTGCGCGGGCACGCGTTGCCACTCAGTGATACTGGTTGGGTTCGTTGACGCGGACGGTCTGACTCGTTGCCGCTCTGACGTCCGCAAGGACTGTCCTTCAGGTGATCTGTCGACCGGTCGCGTCGACGAACGCACGCGGCCGGTCGGGCGGAGTGACCTGATAGGAGCCTGACTTCGACAAGTCCCATCACTGAGTTGTCCGCCGTCCCGACCGGTGCGTGGCCACCTGATGAAAGGGACAGCCATGACCAGCATGACCGAAACCCCGCCGGATGTCAGCCTGACCATCCACGCCGGCGTCGACACCCACAAACACACCCACCACGCCGCGATCGTCGACCACCTCGGACGCCCCCTCGCCGACCGCGAGTTCCCCGCCACCGATGCCGGCTACCACCAACTCCTGAGCTGGCTCGCCGGCACCGGCATCGTCGCCTCCGTCGGGGTCGAGGGCACCGGCAGCTACGGCGCCGGCCTCACCCACGTGTTGCACGACGCCGGCCTCACCGTCGTCGAGGTGGACCGCCCCGACCGTCGTTCCCGACGGCTGCACGGCAAATCCGACCCGCTCGACGCCTACGCCGCCGCCACCGCGGCCCTGACCGGACGCGCCACCACCGTCCCCAAGACCCACGACGGGGACGTCGAGGCAATCCGGTTCCTGCACAACGCCCGCCGCAGCGTGATCAACTCCCGGGCCGAGGCGATCACCACCCTCAAGGCGATGATCGTGAACGCACCCGAAACCCTCCGCGCCGCCCTGCGCGGGCTGTCCGACACCGCCCTGTTCGCCGCCTGCGCCGCGCTGCGTCCCGCCCCGATCGCCCCCGGCGACTTGACCGCGGCCGTCAAGACGGCGTTGCGGTCCCTCGCCCGCCGGATCCGCGCCCTCACCGTCGAGGGCCGGGCCCTGCGCAGGAACATCGAGATCCTGGTCGCCCACACCGCACCGCGGCTGCTGGAGCGGTGCGGTGTCGGTGTCGAGACCGCCGCCCAGCTGCTGATCACCGCCGGCGACAACCTGGACCGCATCACCTCCGAGGGTGCCTTCGCGAACCTCTGCGGGGTCGCCCCGATCCCGGCGTCGTCCGGGAAGACGACGCGGTATCGCCTCAACCGGGGCGGTGACCGGCAAGCCAACCGGGCACTGCACGTGATCGTGGTCAACAGACTCAAGTACGACGACCGCACCCGCGCCTACCGGGACAAACGGCTCGCCCAACACAAAAGCAAACGCGACATCATCCGTTGCCTCAAACGAGCCGTCGCCCGAGAAATCTTCGCCCTCCTCAACCCCGCAAACCCGGGTTGACGCTCATAGGAGCATCACCTGCGGTCAGGTCCAGACGGTGTCGATGTCGACGCCCTCGCGGGCCGGCGGGGTGGGAGCGCCGGCGGGGGTGCGGGAGAACCGGGGCGCCGGGGCGTGCTGGGTGACGCCGTCGAGGTCGATCAGCGAGCCGCGGGCGGCGAGGTGCTCGTTGGCGGGCGCCTCCGCGAACGTCAGCACCGGCGACACGCAGGCGTCGGTGCCGAGGAAGATGGCNGCCCACTCGTCGCGGGTCTTCGACAGGAACTTCTCGGCGAAGACCTTCTTCATCTGCGGCCACGCCGACACGTCCATCTGCTGCGNCAGTTCGGCGGGGTCGAGTTCGAGGCCCTGCAGCAGCAGGGCGTAGAACTGCGGCTCGATCGAGCCNACGGCCATGTACTTGCCGTCGGACGTCTCGTAGGTGTCGTAGAACGGCGCACCGGTGTCGAGCAGGTTNACGCCCCGCTCGTCGGACCAGACGCCGCGCCCGCGNANCGCCCACATCATGTGCGACAGNGCCAGCGCGCCGTCGACCATCGCCGCGTCCACGACCTGCCCCTTGCCGGACGACTGGCGTTCCACCAGCGCCGACAGGATCCCGAAGATCAGGAACATCGAACCGCCGCCGAAGTCGCCGACCATGTTCAGCGGCGGCACNGGACGCTCACCCTTGCGGCCGATGGCGTGCAGGACACCGGTCAGCGAGATGTAGTTGATGTCGTGGCCGGCGGCGCTGGCCAGTGGACCNTCCTGGCCCCAGCCNGTCATCCGNCCGTACACGAGTCGCTCGTTCCGCNCNAGGCAGACGTCCGGGCCCAGGCCCATGCGCTCGGTGACACCGGGCCGGAANCCNTCGATCACGACGTCGGCGCGCTCGATCAGCCCGAGCACCTTCTCGACCTGTGCGGGGTCCTTCAGGTTGGCCTCGACGACGCGGCGGCCGCGCTGGATCTGGTCGTACGGACCGTCCGGCGGGATCACGCCGGGGCGCTGGACGCAGACCACGTCGGCGCCGAGATCGGCCAGGAGGGCGGCGGCGTGCGGGCCCGGTCCGAGGCCTGCGAATTCGACGACGCGAATGCCCGCGAGGGGGCCCTTCTTCTCTGAAACTGGAGCAGACACGCGAGTTCCTCATTCCGGTGCGAGACGACCTGTCGAATCGACGTTAACTTGCGGTCGCCGGGCGGTGTGCCCCGGGTCACGGGATACCGCCGCTGGTGACGCCGCACTCTTGCCTGTCCACGGGTGCGCGGGGCACAGTTGATTCATGAGTCTTCAGGGTGAGCTCGTGAGTTTCGTGGCCAGCACCGACCTGGACGTCTCGGAGATGTTCTACGTGGAGACCCTGGGGCTGACGCGCGTCTCGCGGGACGAGTTCGCGTTGGCCGTCGACTGCAACGGTGCCCTGCTCCGGGTCACGCTGGTGCAGGCGAAATCAGACACCGGGTACACGGTGCTGGGGTGGAAGGTCGCCGATCTGAACGGGGTTGTCGATTCGCTGCGCAGCAAGGGCATCGAGTTCACCGAGTATCCGGGGATGGATCAGGACGAGCACGCGGCCTGGCTCGCACCGGACGGCATCCGGGTCGCGTGGTTCCGGGATCCGCACGGCAACGTGCTGTCGCTGTTCGAGGATCCGAACTGACGAGCGTCAGCCGCGGCCGGCGAGCAGTGCCTCGGTAGCGGCCCACAGCCGTGCGGCGAGTGCCGCGTCCCGTGCGTCCTTGCCGGGCTGAACGGCCTTGCAGCCCTTGATGTATTGGCCGGTGAACTTGCCGCTCTCCGTCGCGGTGGCGGTCCACACCGCGGTCTCCGCTGCCTTGGCGACCTCGGCCATGAACGGTGTGAGGAGTGTGCCGACCACCTGGTGGCCGAACGGCAGACCCCGGCCGAGCGCGGTGCCGCGGACGAATCCGGGGTCGGCGCAATTGACGACCAGCCTCGCGGGATCGGACCGGCGCGCCAACTCGCGGGTGAACAGGGTCAGGGCGAGCTTGGAGTTGTTGTACGCGCGCTGGCCGTGGAACGTGTCCTTCGTACCGTCGAGGTCGTCGAAGTCGAGGCTGCCGCCGCGATGCCCCGACGAACTGATGTCGACGATGCGCGACGGACGCCGGTAACCGGCGGCGTCGGCCGTCGACGCCCGCGCCATCGCCGGTGCCAGCGTCGTCGCCAGCACGAACGGCGCGAGGTAGTTCACGGCGAACGTCTCTTCGATGCCGTCCACCGTCAGCCGGCGCTGTCCCACGTCGACGCCCGCGTTGTTCACCAGCACGTCGATCCGCGGGAACCGATGCAGCAGTTCCCCGGACAGCGTGCGGACCCGGCCGAGCGAGGACAGATCGGCCGGCGCCGAATGCAGCCTGTCGCGGTCCGCACTCTCGGACAGGTCGGCGATCGCCGCGTCGATCCTGTCCTGGTCCCGGCCGACCAGGACGACGGTGGCGCCGCGCTGCGCGAGTTGGCGGCAGGTTTCCAGGCCGAGGCCCGAGGTGGCGCCGGTGACCACCATGGTGCGGCCTGCGAGGTCGTTCGACTCGGTCATTCTCGCCTCCCGAATGCAGGTCTCTACGAGAGTAGGGCAACCGGGAGGACCGCAACGGGGAACGCGCTGTCGGTCCCGCTAGCGCCGGTGCTCGTACCCCAGCCAGGCCCGCCGGCGCTGACCGAGCGGATCGTTCTCCACCCGGCTCGTGTCGTCGATGACGAGCGTTTCCCGGCGCTCCGGCGAGTACCGCGGCCATCCCGGCGCGGGGGTCCCGTGCCGGGCGAAATGCAGCCAGTGTGACTGGACGGTGTCGGTGACGGCCCGCAACCCGCGGCGTCCGCCGAGCGCGGTGAGCAACCGCGCCCACGGCCCGGTCAACCCGAACACCGCGTACAACTCCGTGGCGTGTGTGGCGCCCAACCCGAGGACGTGGAGCAACCGGGGTGCGAAGTCGTACCGGTAGCTGTAGGTCGGGGCGACGGTCGTGTGGCCCTGTGCGCACAGGACGGACGGTTCCCAGAACGTCACATCGCCGCCGAGGTCCGCAGCCGCACGCCGGCCAGGGTAACCGGGGTAGGCGGCGATCGCCCGCTCCTTCACCGACGCGTCCACGTGCGAGAACATCTTGTCGATCCGGGTGGGATCGGTGGGCAGAATGTTCAGGAACCGGGGAAAGACCCTGCCCTCGTGGCGGTTCGTGCCGATGATCAGCGGGACCGGGTGCCCCGATCCGGACGCGAAACTGTCAAGCGGATGGGTGGGAAGGAAAAAGCCGTCGACGACGGGCGCGAATGCGCGGGTGCCGGGTTCCTCGTCGGCGCCCCGGTGCGCCAGCGTCGTCCCCGCCGCGACGAAGTCGGCCGGATCGGCGGTCTCGAGCCACGTCGCGGCCTCGGACAGCGGGACCCCGGCGATCTCGAGGAATTCGCGCGACCACCGGGCCGCCCGCTCGGGATGGTAGGCGGAGGCCACCGGCGGGCTCTCGGCGATGGCCCGTGCGAATAGGCCTTTCGCGGCGGGTGTGGTCATCAGGGTGGTGACGGCGTTGGCGCCCGCGGATTCGCCGAAGACGGTGACGTTGTCGGGGTCGCCGCCGAATTCGGCGATGTTGCGCTGCACCCATTCGAGTGCGGCCACCTGGTCGCGGAGGCCGAGGTTGGAGTCGAAAGGTCTTTCGGGGGTGGAGAACTGGGTGAAGTCGAGGTACCCGAGGGATCCGAGTCGGTAGTTGATCGACACGTACACGATGTCGCCGCGGCGGACCAGCGACTGTCCGCCGTAGAGCGCGGTGGCCGACATGCCCAGCGTGTACGCACCGCCGTGGATGAACACCATCACCGGGCGCGCCCCGGACGTGCCGGGCGTGGCCAGCACGTTGAGCGTCAGGCAGTTCTCGCTGCTCGGCTGATATTTGCCCGGCCGCAGCGCGGTGAACTTCTTGTGCTGCACGGCGGCGTCGCCGAACTCGGTGGCATCGAGTTCCCCGGACCACGGCGTGACCGGCTGGGGTGCGCGCAACCGCAGCGGACCCACCGGGGGAGCGGCGTAGGGAATTCCCCGCCACGCGACCAGGTCGCCGACGCGCCGGCCCCGGACCACCCCTGCGGTCGTCCTCACCAGCGTGCCGGTTGTGAGAGTGTCAGACGCCATGTCGGCGACTATACGGAGACCGCCTGAGGAGACGCTGTCATCCGCCGGTGGTGTTCCGTTCGGGTCAGCGCCGCGCCTCCAGCAGTCGCAGCCACACCTCGCTCACGGTCGGGTACGACGGGACCGCGTGCCACAGCGTGTCGAGCGGCACCTTCCCGACCAGGGCGACGGTGGCGGCGTGGACGAGGTCGGCGACATCGGTGCCCGCGAACGTCGCCCCGACCAGGGTGTCGGTGGCCCGATCGACCACGAGTTTGGCGTGACCGCTGAAATCGTCGCGGGCCAGTGACGAACCGGCGACGGCGATGTCGACCTCCACGGTCTCGACGTCCACACCGGCGTCGCGCGCCTCCTGCTCGGTGACCCCGACGGCCGAGACCTCCGGATCGGCGAACACCACCTGGGGGACCTGCCCGTGGTCGGCGGTGGCCCGGAATCGGGACCCGTCCAGCGGCCTGCCCTCGGCGCGAGCGGCGATCACGTCTCCGCAGACGCGGCCCTGGTACTTGCCCATGTGAGTGAGCAGCGCGCGACCGTTGGCGTCGCCGACGGCGTACAACCACTCGTCGGCCGTCGTCAGATGGTCGTCGGTGGTGAGGTATCCGCGGGAGTTCAGCAGCCGCGCGTCGAGGCCGAGCGACGACGTTGCCGGGGTACGCCCGGTCGCGACCACGATCTCGTCGACGACGATCGGGTCCTGTCCCGCCACGTCCAGGGTGACCGGACCGCCGTGGATGCGACCGATCCCGGTGTCGCGGGCGTCGGCCCGTTCGACGCCGCGAAGGTCCGCGCCGAACAGGATCCGCGCACCCTTCTTCTCCAGGTTGCGGGCCACCCGTTCACCGGCGAACGGCTCGTTCTTCGGGAGCAGCGCCCGGCCGCGGACCACCATCGTCAGTTCCTGAGCGCCGAGGTCCAGCAGCCACGTCGCGCTCTCACAGGCGACGACGCCGCCGCCGATCACGGCGACCCGGCGCGGAATCTCCTTCAGGTTGGTGGCGTCCCGCGAGATCCACGGCAACGCCGCCCGCAGACCGGGGGTGTCCGGGACCGCGGCGGTCGTCCCGGTGGCGACCACGACGGCGTGCCGGGCGCGCAGCTCGCGGGAATCGCCGACCGTCACCGTGCGGTCCCCCGTGATGCGTGCCGATCCCCGGATGACGTCGATCCCCGCCGCGTCGGCCCACATCACCTGCGACGAGTCGTCGTGGTTGTTGGTGAACGAGTCGCGGCGCGCCAGCACGGCGTTCACGTCGAGCGGACCGGCCGACACCCCGGGCATGTTGCGGGCCGCACCGAGGACCTCACCCGGACGCAGCAGCGCCTTGCTGGGCATGCAGGCCCAGTAGGAGCATTCCCCGCCGACGAGCTCGTGCTCGATCAGCGCCGCCGTGCGGTCGCTGCCGGCGATGGCGTAACTCGCCGCGTTCTCACCCGCGGGACCGCCTCCGATCACGATGACATCGAACTCTTCCGCGCCGCTACCGGAGTCAGTCATACCTGTAACCGTAAGCCGGTCGGTGCACGATGTCAGAGGTTCCGGCGGGCCTCCCGCGTTGTTACCGCCGAGTAGATACTGTGTCGGGATGACACGGCAGAAGATTCTGATCACGGGGGCGAGCTCGGGGCTCGGCGAGGAGATGGCCCGGCGGTTCGCGGCGCAGGGCCGGGACCTCGCGCTGTGCGCGCGCCGCGTCGAACGACTCGAGGCCCTACGTGACGAATTGCGGGCGTCGCATCCCGGGATCGCCGTCGCCGTCCGCGAACTCGACGTCACCGACCACGACGCCGTCGTCCGGGTCTTCGGCGAACTGCGCGACGAACTCGGCGGACTCGACCGCGTCGTCGTCAACGCCGGACTCGGCAAGGGCGCCAGGATCGGAACGGGCCGGGCCGACGCCAATCTCGCCACCGTCCGCACCAACTTCGTCGGCGCCCTGTCGCAGTGCGAGGCGGCGCTCGGCATCTTCCGCAAGCAGAACTCCGGGCACCTGGTGCTCGTGTCCTCGGTCAGCGCGGACCGGGGTCTGCCCGGCCCGAAGGCGGCGTACTCGGCGAGCAAGGCGGGGGTCTCGGCACTCGGCGAGGCGCTGACCGCGGAACTGCGGAAGAGCCCGATCGCGGTGACCACCCTGCTTCCCGGGTACATCGCCACCGACATGTCGAGCAAGGCGGGCGACAGTTCCGGGCTGACGGCAAACCTCGCCGACGGCGTCGACGCGATGGTGGCGGCCATCGAGAAGGAGACGAGCCGCGCTGCACTGCCGGGCATCAAATGGCGGGGAATCGACGTCGCATTGCGCTTCCTTCCTCATGCATGGACATCCCGGTTCGTGTAGGACTGACCTATGACGACCGCCCAGGAATCCTCGTCCCTCGGCCTGCAGCGTTCGCGACCACGGGTCGTCATCATCGGGGGAGGGTTCGGCGGCATCTACGCGGCCCGCCGGCTGCGCGACGTCGACGTGGACGTCACCCTGCTCGACCGCGGAACCAGCCACGTCTTCCAGCCGCTGCTGTACCAGTGCGCGACGGGCCTGCTGTCCGAGGGCGAGATCAGCAGCCCGCTGCGCCACCTGCTGCGCGGGATCCGCAACGTGCACGTCGCCCTCGGCGAGGCGCAGGGAATCGACGCAGCCGGCCGGGTGCTGACCGCCAGCCGCTTCGACGGCTCCACGTTCGAACTTCCCTACGACTACCTGATCGTCGCGGCGGGCATGCGGCAGGCGTACCACGGACACGACGAGTACATCCAGTGGGCGCCGGGAATGAAGACCCTCGACGACGCACTCGCCATTCGCCGAAAACTGATCTCCGCCTTCGAGATGGCCGAATCGCTGCCCACCGCGGAGGAGCGCAGGCCGTGGCTCACGTTCGCCGTCGCGGGCGGTGGACCCACCGGAGTCGAACTGGCGGGTCAGATCCGGGAACTCGCCGTGCACGCGCTCGCCAACGAGTTCCAGTCCATCGACCCCTGTGAGGCCCGGGTGCTGCTGCTCCACGGCGGCGACCGCGTTCTCCCGTCGTTCAACCGGAAACTGTCCGCGGCGGCGCAGCGGACACTGGACAAGGTCGGCGTCGAAACGCACCTCGGTGTGCACGTCACCGACGTCTGCGAGACCAGCATCGAGACCACGGCCAAGAACGCAGCCCGCACCAAGAAGCGTTACGGGGCCCGCACCGTCCTGTGGACCGCGGGCGTCGAGGCCGTGCCGTTCGCTGCCGCTCTCGCGAATGCACTCGGCGTGAAGCAGATTCAGGGCGGGCGCATCGTGGTCGAACCCGACCTCACGGTGCCAGGACATCCGAACGTCTGGGTGATCGGCGACCTGATGTCGCTGAACGACCTTCCCGGTGTGGCCGAGGTCGCGATGCAGGGCGGCAGGCACGTCGCAGGATGCATCGCCCGCACGATCGAAGGCGGAACACCCGACCGCAAACCCTTCAAGTACCGCGACCTCGGCAGCGCCGCGTACATCGCCCGCAGGCATGCACTGCTCCAGGCCGGCCCGATCCAAATGTCCGGGTTCCTGGGCTGGGTGTCCTGGGGCGCCATCCACATCGCGTTCCTCGCCGGGTACCGCAACCGGTTCGGCACCCTGCTCAACTGGGCCGTCACGCTGGCGTCCCGGACGCGACGGGAGCGGGCGATCACGTACGGCGATCCGGAGTCGGCGCGGCAGCCGTACACCGATCTCACGACCGAGTCCATAGCCGTCACCAGGCCCGAGCGGTGAGCCCGTGCCGGGCGAGGACCTCGCCCGCCCGCTCGCGGAGCGCCGTGCGGTCCGGGCAGTCCAGCGACTCGAGCGCGAGGGTGTAGCTACCGCCGAAGCGGCTGAGATAGGCGGACAGCCGGGTGCGGCTGGTCACGACACCCGGATGGACGGCGCGGGTGGCGATGCCGGTGGCCCGGTGACCGCCGATCGTGACGAGCGCGTCGGGCAACGGTCCGATGTTGGAACACAGCACGTCCCGCTCACCGGGATTGCCCGTGAGGGCGTGCGCCACCCGGTCGGGCACCAGTTGCAGCATCTCCTCGGGAAAACCGGCCGGGCTCGTCATCGCGGGTGCGGAGAAGGCGGCGCGGCTTTTCGCCCGCACGTCCCCGACGGTGTCCCGCGGGGACACGTCCACCTCGACCACGGCGACGGAGTTCGCGGTGCCCGGCGGTTCGCCCTTGTCGCGCAGATCCATCGGCACGCTGATCGTCAGCGGCCGGGTCTCGCCGTCCCGCCGCGCCAACTCGCCCACCACGGTCAGGAACAGGCTGTTCGGGGTACCACCTGCCTGCTCCGCGACGGCGTCCCACCGTTCGGCGTCCACGTCCAGCACCACCCCCACAGGTGAGTGGCAAAGAGTCCCGGGGGACGCTTTGCCACTCACGTGCAGGAAGCGGCGCAGTTCCGCGCGACGGGACCCGCTCACCACCAGACCGGCGACCGCACGGGCCGTCCCCTCCGTCACACGGCGGGCGAGCCGGGTGGCGTCCCACATGTCCGCGACCGCGCCTCCCGCGCCACCCGCGTCCGACGGCGGCGCGCCCTGCAGGGCCGCCGCGATCGCGGCCGCCAGTCCGCGCGCGTCCGCGATCACGTGAGAACACACCAGCGACAGCACCGTGCCCCCGCCGGCCGGTCGTGCGCAGGCCAGCCGCCAGCCCGGACCACGTTCGGGGTCCACCGGCAACGAGGCCTGCTCGTCCGCCCACGCCAGGACCGCCCCGGCCTCGATCTCCGCGTATTCGACGGGAAAGGCGTCCGCGCTCGGCTCGAACCGGGGCCGGGCACCGGGGACCCGCGGACGCACCACCCGCCTGCCCAGCGGTCCGTGCGCGAGGTCGGCGATCAGGGAATCGAGCGTCGCGGCGTCCACCCGGCCGTCCGTGCGCCACAGTCCCTGCATCACGATCGGCGTTCCCCACCCCCGGTGGGTGCGCAGGAACATCTCGTCGACGACGCTCAATCGGGCGCTCACCAGCGAAGTGTACGACCGGTCGCGTCGGTCGCCGCAGGTCGGCCTCTGGACAACCGGCGCATACTGGAAGTGCAGCGCTGTACGGGACCGCACACGGAGAACACCATGGTTAGCGTCGAGAAATGGAAGGTGTGGGGTTCCGTCGTGGAGGTCGACGTCACCGAGGGCGCTGCCCTTCCGGAGGCCGCGGCGCTGATCGCGGCCGTCATCGACGAGGCCGAATCGGTCTGCGACATTCACCGCGGCGACGCCGAGATCCACGCCGTCAACCTGTCCCAGGGTGCGCCGGTCAAGGTCAGCAGGCGGATGTCCGCACTGCTGCGTTCTGCGCTCTGGGCGGCCCGGATGACCGACGGGGTGGTGAACCCGCTCGCCACCGAAACCCCCGACGAGGACCTGATCCCCACCGTGCATCCGGAACCCAGTTTCCTCGACGTCCAGATCGACGACGACGTCGTGTTCGCGCCGTGGGGTGCGTCGTTCGACATCACCGACACCGCCAAGGCCGACACGGTGGATCGGGCGGCGGAACTGGTCGCCCGGCAACTCGAGTGCGGCGCCGCCGTGCGCATCGGCGACGTCATCGCGACGGCCGGACACTGTCCTGCCGGCGGCTGGCAGATCCCGGTACCCGGCGACGGCGAGGTCGAACTGGTGAACGGGACGGCGATGGCGACGGCGGTCGCGCCGCCGGTCACCGAACCACCCACCGCCACCGAATGGGAGACGGTGACCGTGATCGCCGACGACGCACTCTGGGCGTACGCGGCCAGCGTCGCCGCCCTTTCCCGCGGCATCGGCGCGATCCGGTGGATCGAACAGCACGAACTGCGCGCCCGGCTGGTGGACCGCTCCGGCCGGGTCTACACCACCGAGAGTTGGTGAGTCAGGCCCGTCCGCGCTGACGGCGGTACCAGCGCACCAGGCTGTCCGTCGACGAATCGCTCTGCACGGCTGGTTCTTCCGCGGCGGTGAGCACCGGCTGCAGCTCCACGGCCTGGGTCTTGCCGAGCTCGACACCCCACTGGTCGAACGAGTCGATGCCCCACACGACACCCTCGACGAACACCTGGTGCTCGTACAGGGCGATCAGCTGCCCGATCACCGACGGAGTGAGCTTCGGCGCGAGGATCGTGGTGGACGGCCGGTTGCCGGGCATGACCTTGTGCGGCACCAGCTCTTCGGGGGTGCCCTCGGCGGCGATCTCCTCTGCCGTCTTGCCGAACGCCAGGACCTTCGTCTGCGCGAAGAAGTTGCTCATCAGCAGGTCGTGCATGCTGCCAGTGCCGTCGGCGGTGGGCAGGTCGTCCGTGGGCTCGCCGAAACCGATGAAATCGGCCGGCACGAGCCGCGTGCCCTGGTGCAGGAGCTGGTAGAAAGCGTGCTGGCCGTTGGTTCCGGGTTCGCCCCAGAAGATCTCACCGGTGGACGCGGGGACGGGGGAGCCGTCGGCGCGCACCGACTTGCCGTTCGATTCCATCGTCAGCTGCTGCAGATACGCCGCGAACCGCACGAGGTCGTTGGAATACGGCAGCACGGCACGGGATTCGGCGCCGAAGAAGTTCGAGTACCAGAGTCCGATCAGGCCGAGCAGGACCGGCGCGTTCTCCTCGAGCGGCGCCGTCCGGAAATGTTCGTCCACGGCGTGGAAGCCGGCGAGGAACTCCGCGAAACGTTCCTTGCCGATCGCCGCCATCACCGACAGTCCGATGGCGGAATCGACCGAGTACCGGCCGCCGACCCAATCCCAGAATCCGAACATGTTGGCCGTGTCGATGCCGAACTCCGCCACCCGGTCCGCGTGTGTCGAGACGGCGACGAAATGCTTTGCGACCGCTTCGTTTCCGAGGCCCAGGCCGCCGAGCAGCCACCGCCGGGCGGCCGTGGCGTTGGTGAGCGTCTCGAGGGTCGAGAACGTCTTGGACGCCACGATGAACAGGGTGGTGGCCGGGTCGAGGCCGTTCAGGCTGCGCACCAGGTCTGCGGGATCGACGTTGGAGATGAACCGGACGCTGATGCCGGCGTCGGCGTAGTGCCGCAGCGCGCGGTACACCATCACCGGGCCCAGATCCGACCCGCCGATGCCGATGTTGACGACGGTCTTGATTCGCTCGCCCGTCGCGCCCCGCCATTCGCCGGAGCGCACCCGATCGGTGAAATCGCCCATGCGATCGAGGACGTCGTGGACGTCGGCGACAACGTCCTGACCGTCTACGACGAGAGACGCGTCGGCAGGCAGCCTCAGCGCGGTGTGGAGAACGGCGCGGTCCTCGGACGTGTTGATGTGCTCGCCCGCGAACATCGCGTCACGGCGGGCCTCCAGGTCGACGCTGCGCGCCAACTCGAGCAGCAACCCGATCGTGTCGCGGTCGATGCGGTGCTTGCTGTAGTCGATGTACAGGTCGCCGGCCGAGACGGTGAGTTCCTGTCCGCGTGCCGGGTCCTTCTCGAAGAGCTCTCGAAGATGGACGGTCTGAATCTGGGCGTGATGATCACGCAATTTCTGCCAGGCCGCGGTTCCGGTGATGTCTGAGCTCACGAGATTCGAGCTTAATGCCCGCGCGTCGAAACTTCCGTGCGAACTTCGGTGCGGCGCATGATGGACGTCATGGATGCTGTCGAACTCATGCGAACCGTTCCCACGACCCTCTTCCTCGGCGGCGAGAAGCGCGACGCCGAGAACGGTGCCACGTTCACCGTTTTCGACCCGGCCACCGGCGACGCCCTCACCGAGGTGGCGGACGCCAGTCCGGGCGACGCGATGAAGGCCCTCGACGCCGCGGTGGCGGTGCAGCGGGAGTGGGCCGCCACCCCGGCACGGGAGCGCGGGGAACTGCTGCGCGCGGTGTTCGAGAAGATCACCGCCCGGGCCGACGACTTCGCGCTGCTGATGACGCTGGAGATGGGCAAGGCGCTGCCGGAGAGCGCCGCGGAGGTCAAGTACGGCGCCGAGTTCTTCCGGTGGTTCAGCGAGGAAGCGGTGCGCATCGCAGGCCGCTACACCCCGGCGCCCGCGGGGAACGGGCGCATTCTGGTGACCAAGCAGCCCGTCGGACCGTGTCTGGCGATCACGCCGTGGAACTTCCCGCTCGCGATGGGCACCCGCAAGATCGGGCCCGCGCTGGCCGCAGGCTGCACGATGATCGTCAAACCCGCCTCCGAGACGCCGCTGACGATGCTGCTGCTCGCCGAGATCATGGCCGACGCCGGACTGCCGAAGGGCGTGCTGTCCGTGCTGCCGACGTCGAAGTCGGGCGAGGTGACCGGTCCGCTGATCGACGACCCGCGGCTGCGCAAGCTCACGTTCACGGGCTCGACCGGGGTGGGGCGGATGCTCGTCGAGAAGTCGGCGAAGGGGCTGCTGCGTACGTCGATGGAGCTCGGCGGGAACGCGCCCTTCGTGGTCTTCGACGACGCGGACGTCGACAAGGCGGTGGCGGGCGCCCTTCTCGCCAAGATGCGCAACGGCGGCGAGGCCTGCACCGCGGCCAATCGTTTCCACGTCGCGAACAGTGTGCGGGAGGAGTTCACCGCGAAACTCGTCGACAAGCTGTCCTCGTACAAGCTGGGCCCCGGCACGGACAGCGACACGACGCTCGGCCCGCTGATCAACGCGGACCAACTGGAGAAGGTCGGGGAACTGGTGCAGGACGCCGTCGGCGCGGGCGCCCGGGTGCGGCTCGGCGGCGTCGCCCCGGAAGGTCCCGGCTACTTCTACCCGGCGACGGTGCTGGACGAGATTCCCGCCCAGGCTCGGATCCTGAAGGAGGAAGTGTTCGGGCCGGTGGCCGCGATCGCCGGGTTCGACACCGAGGAGGAGGGGATCGCCGCCGCCAACGACACGGAGTTCGGGCTGGCGGCGTACATCTTCACCCGCGACCTGGATCGTGCGCTCCGGGTGGCCGACGCCATCGAATCGGGCATGGTCGGCGTCAACCGAGGGGTCATCTCGGACACCGCTGCCCCCTTCGGCGGCGTCAAAGCGTCAGGCTTCGGGCGCGAAGGGGGCAGTGAAGGCATCGAGGAGTACCTGGAGACCAAGTACGTCGCACTCGAACCGTGACGACCGCCGTCGGGGGACGGCCGGCCGCTTCGGGAAACTCAGTGACCGAGGCGGCCGCGCCCGAGGCGCAGCAGCAGCATGGCGAGCGTGTGGCCTTCCTGGCCCAGCTCGTTGAACCGCTCGAGCACCTTCATCTCACGGCTGTGGACGAGGCGGGGACCGCCGGACGCCATCCGGGTGCGCCCGATGAGCTGCGAGACCTCGGCACGACGCTTGATCGCGGCGAGAATCTCGGCGTCGAGCTTGTCGATCTCCTGGCGGAGAACCTCGATCTCGGCCTCGCTGGTGGGCACAGCGGTTTCCTTGGCGGCTGAAGCGACGGTCTGAGTGCTCATTGGTTCGTCTCCCTCTTGTCAGAACTTGGATCGTTGTTTTGGCTCGAGTCGTTACCGATCCAGGCTCATTTGACGAAAAAAGCCCCGGATCCGGTGCGGACCTCGGGGCTCGTGAGCTGTTCAGTTCACGGGCACCGGAGGCCGGTACCCGTAAAAAAATCGCCACAGGGGGCGCGACGGCGGACTGAACATATGTACCAGTTTGCCATGGCGGCACCGCGCAGGCCAAGCCGCTGTGACGCTGTCGGTACACGCCGGTAAGTTGGATACCTGATGAACACTATCTCCGGCACCGCTTCTCCCCTGAGCGCCGAGTCGACTCCGCCCGCCGCCGCGCCGGCGCGCACGGGGTCCGACGCGCTCCTCCAGGGCCTCAACCCACCGCAACGGGAAGCGGTCGTGCACGCCGGATCTCCGCTGCTGATCGTCGCGGGCGCAGGCTCGGGCAAGACAGCTGTGCTCACCCGTCGCATCGCATATCTGCTGGCCGAGCGGGGGGTGATGCCCGGGCAGATCCTGGCCATCACGTTCACCAACAAGGCCGCCGCCGAGATGCGGGAGCGGGTCGCCCACCTCGTCGGCCCCCGGGCGAACAGCATGTGGGTGTCGACGTTCCATGCGAGCTGTGTGCGGATCCTGCGGGCCCAGGCGGCGCTGCTTCCGGGCCTCAACTCGAACTTCTCCATCTACGACGCGGACGATTCGCGGCGACTGCTGACGATGATCTCCAAGGATCTGAACATCGACACCAAGCGCTACTCGGCGCGGCTGCTCGCCACCCACATCTCGAATCTCAAGAACGAGTTGATCGGCCCGGAGCAGGCGAGCGCCGACGCCGACAAGGAACCGGCGGAACTGCCGCGGTTGATCGCCAAGGTGTACGGCCACTACCAGCAGCGGTTGCGGTCGGCGAACGCACTGGACTTCGACGACCTGATCGGCGAGACGGTCGCGATGCTGCAGGCGTTCCCGCAGGTGGCCGAGTACTACCGCCGACGGTTCCGGCACGTGCTGGTCGACGAGTACCAGGACACGAACCACGCCCAGTACATGCTGGTGCGTGAACTGGTCGGCGGCACCGCGGACGGTGAGGACGCGGACCACCGGGTCGCCCCGGCCGAGCTGTGTGTGGTGGGCGACGCGGATCAGTCGATCTACGCGTTCCGCGGCGCCACGATCCGCAACATCGAGGAGTTCGAGCGCGACTACCCGGACGCCCGCACCATCCTGCTGGAGCAGAACTACCGCTCCACCCAGAACATCCTGTCGGCGGCCAACTCGGTGATCTCGAAGAACACCGGCCGGCGGGAGAAGCGGCTGTGGACCGATTCGGGCGAGGGTGAACTCATCACCGGGTACGTCGCGGACAACGAGCACGACGAGGCGTCGTTCGTGGCGTCCGAGATCGACAAGCTCGTCGATTCGGGCGATGCCAAGTTCGGTGACGTCGCCGTGTTCTACCGCACCAACAACTCGTCCCGCGCCCTCGAAGAGATCTTCATCCGGCTCGGTGTTCCGTACAAGGTCGTCGGCGGGGTGCGGTTCTACGAGCGCAAGGAGGTGCGCGACATCGTCGCGTATCTGCGGGTCCTCGCCAACGAGGACGACACCGTCAGCCTGCGCCGGATCCTCAACACCCCGCGCCGCGGCATCGGCGACCGCGCGGAGGCGTGTGTGGCCGTCCATTCCGAACAGCGGGGCATCAGCTTCGCCGAGGCGCTGCGGGACGGTGGGGAGGGCCGGGTGCGGCTGCTCAACACCCGCTCCCAGAAGGCCATCGCGTCGTTCCTCGAGCTGATGGACGGACTGCGGGTGCTGATGCCGCCCGAGACCACGGCCGACGACATCGTCCCCGACCAGCTCGGCGACATCGGCGACGTCGTCGAGGCGGTTTTGGAGCGGACGGGTTATCGCGCCGAACTCGCGGCGAGCAGCGACCCGCAGGACGGGGCGCGCCTCGACAACCTCAACGAACTCGTCAGCGTGGCGCGGGAGTTCAGCTCCGACGCGCGGAACGCCGCAGGGCTGGTGGAACCGCCGGAGGACGGCGACGTCGACGCCAGGGACGGTGAACCCGACCCCGGTTCCCTCGCCGCGTTCCTCGAACGGGTGTCCCTCGTTGCGGATTCCGATCAGCTGCCCGACAACGACGAAGGCGTCGTCACGCTGATGACCCTGCACACCGCGAAGGGGCTCGAATTCCCCGTCGTCTTCGTCACCGGGTGGGAAGACGGGCAGTTCCCGCACATGCGGGCGCTCGGCGACCCCACGGAACTGTCGGAGGAGCGTCGGCTCGCCTACGTGGGCATCACCCGGGCCCGGCAGCGGCTGTACCTGACGCGGGCCGTCATGCGGTCGGCGTGGGGTCAGCCCATCCAGAACCCGGAGTCGCGGTTCCTGCAGGAGATCCCGTCGGATCTCGTGCACTGGCGCCGCGAGGACCCGGGCCCCCGTATGGGTTCCGGTGGTGCGATCGGCGGTGGCCGCGCGCGCGGATCGGGATACGGGCAGGGGTTCGGCGGCGGTTCCGGTTACGGCGGCGGTTCGGCGAGCACGAGCACCCCGAGCTTCGGCGCCGCGCGCTCCCGCAACAACAACCTGGTCCTCACGGTCGGCGACCGGGTCAGTCACGACAAGTACGGCCTCGGCACGGTCCTCGAGACCAAGGGCGCCGGGCCGACCGCGACGGTCACCATCGACTTCGGCAGCGCGGGCAAGGTCCGGCTGATGCTGATCGGTGGCGTCCCGATGATCAAGCTGTAGAGACACGAAACACGACTGCGGCGCATGCAATGCATGCGCCGCAGTCGTGTTGTGTTCGGGGTGGTGCCGGGAGGTCAGTCCATCTCGGGGCCGAGGCTGATGCCGCGCGAGGCCAGCCAGGGCAGGGGATCGATCTTGTTCTCGCCGGCGAGGTGCACCTCGAAGTGCAGGTGCGGGCCGGTGGAGAAGCCGCGGTTGCCGACGGTCGCGATCTGGTCGCCCGCCATGACCTTCTGGCCGACGGTGACGGTGGAGGTGTCGATGTGGCCGTAGACGGTGATGGTGCCGTCGGCGTGCTTGAGGCGGACCCACATGCCGAACCCGGAAGCCGGACCCGAGTCGATGACCTCGCCGTCGGCGACGGCCACGATGGGAGTGCCGATGGGGGCGGCGATGTCGACGCCCGCGTGCAGGGTGCCCCAACGGGTTCCGAAGTTGGAGGTGAAGGTTCCCACGGCGGGGAGGACGAACAGGGGGCGGCGGGCAGCGGCTTCGCGGGCGGCGCGCTCTTCGCTGAAACGCTGTCCCTTGGCGAGCAGGTTGCTGAACTGCGACAGGTCGGTCGGGTTCGCGATGTTGAGGACCTGCGGGGCGTTCGAATCGGCGGCGGCGGTGTCGGCGACCGTGGAGTACTGCGCGGCCTGCGGTTCTGCGGTGGTTCCGATGGCGCTCGACTCGTCACTGGCGAGGGCGACCTCGGAGTGATCGGAGGAGCTGGACGATCCGCTGGTGACTGCGGCCTGGCCTGCGGCGACTACGGCGCCTGCTGCGACTGCGAGGACTGCGGCGCGGCCTTTGAGAGCTGAGGGGGGAGTCGGGATGCGGTGGGCTCCGCGGCGGGAGTGGGAGGGTGCGCCCTCGAAGGACTCGGAACCGCTGCGGGGGATGAAGCCGGGGATCTCGGACTCGGTGTCGACGGTCGCGATGCCGTTGCCGGTGTCGACGCTGTCGTGGGTGGAGCGTGTGGACTGCGAATTGCGGAAGAACATGCTGGAAATCTCAGAACTATCGGTCTCGGGATAGTGCTCGACCGACTGTGGGGGATACGTGGGCGCGACTTCGTCGTTGTGACCCCGCAACTCGTCATCGTGGTGACTCACAAAACGGCTGGCCGTGAACTGGCTGCGATGGTGCATACGCCCGTCCGTCCTCCTGCTCGTGACCTGCCTGTGACTAAGACCTTGGCGACGGTAACGAAACGGTTGCGATGTGCGCAACCTGTAACGCAGAGGAACGGCTACATGTGACCGGCATCACAAACTGAGCTGGGGAAACGTCGAACCCACTTTTCGTCTCGGTTCAATCTCGCCCGTGCGCACGCGTGTCACAACCCGGGGGAGGCGGTGGGTAAGCGCTAGCGTCGGCCTGTGGCGTCATCAACTCGATCCCCGGACGGGCGCAGGGCCGAGCCCGAACGCATTCCTTCGTCCGGCGGTACCGGCTTGACGGCCGTCGACGAGCCCGATCCCGTCCGCGCGCGCCGGGGGACCGTGCTCGCGGTCGTGCTGGGCCTCGTCGGAGGTCTGGGGGTGGCGTCGGCGCCCGTCCTGCAGGCCGTCCGCGCGGTCGACGGGGCGGCAGCGCCGTCCGCGATCGGCGCGGCCGCGGTGTTTGCCGCCGTCTTCGCCGTTGCGGCACCGGTTCTGGCCGTTCCTGCGGTTCTCGCCCGCCGTACCGCGGTGGCGGGGGCATTGCTGGCCGGTGCAGGCGCCGTGTCCGTCGGCGCCGCCGTCCTCGACACGCAGCTGTGGACGGACGCCATCGACGCCAACCGGCTCGAATTGTTCCGGCCCGACACCGCGGCCGAGTTGGCCGCCGGGACCGGCGCCTACGCCGCCCTCGCCGGGCACGCGTTGATCGCGTTCGCGGGCCTGCTCGGCATGGTCGCCGTGCACCGGGCCTCGCTGATGGACGGATACGGCGACGCCCGCAGCGCCGAACAGGTCGGGCGCGCGACGGGCGCCCGCATCGGGTTCCTGCCCTCCGCCGTCGCGGTCGCCGCCGCCATCGTCCTGGTCGGCGCGCTGTTCGCTCCCGCCTTCGTGTCCGAGGACCCCGTCATCCTCGTCCCGACCGTCGTCGAGTCGGACCTCGCCGCGTCCGCGGGCGCCGGGATCCTGGCGGCGGCCGTCCTGATCGTCGTCGCTTCGGCGCTGGCATCGATTTCGCCCCCCGTCGCGTCCGGTGCGCTCGTCGGGGCGGGCCTGGCCGCGCTCGGCGTGGTCGGGACGCGCCTGGTCGCGGGGCTTGCCGCAGGCGAACGGATCCAGCCCGGTCCCGGCGCGGTGTGGGGGACCGTCGGCGCCGGCCTCCTGGTGCTCGTCGGCGTCTGCATCCCGATGATCGACCGGACCCGCGACGGCAGGATCCTGAAGACACTCGCGGCCTCGCCGACCGCGCCGGCGCAGGGCGGCCCGGCGAAGCAGGGGGCGGTCACTCCGTCCGCGAAGGGCGTCGCCAAGGCGGCGCTGCGAGCCGAAGCCGCCGCGGCCCGCGCCCGGATCGCGCGATGGCACGTCGCCGCCGGGGCCACCGGAATCGTCACCGCCCTACTGGCCGCCGCCGGAGCGCTGCTGCCCGTCCTCGACATCCCCGGCGACACGGCGCGCCCCGACGTCTACGCCACCCGGGTCGTGCTCGTCGCGGCCCTCGTCCTGGTCGTCGGCTGCGTCTGGCTGCTGCTGTCGGAGTTCGCGTCCGCCGTCCGGCCCGCGGTCGGGGTG
The DNA here is from genome assembly GCF_002165735.1 of Rhodococcus sp. NCIMB 12038. NCBI lineage: Bacteria > Bacillati > Actinomycetota > Actinomycetes > Mycobacteriales > Nocardiaceae > Rhodococcus > Rhodococcus sp. NCIMB 12038. The sequence continues at coordinate 200,894 of NZ_NHML01000013.1, read as the reverse complement.
CTGTGGGTGACGATCCCGTACTCCGTCGCGGCTGTGTCGCAGTCGGTGGTGCTCGCCACCGACGTGCCGGGGATCGGCGCCGGAATCGGTGCCGTGCTGCTGTGGTGCGCGGCCGTCGGCGCCGGTGTCACCGGCGTGCTGACGTGGTTCGCGGGCTCGGCGGAACGCGAGGAGATCGACACGTCCGAGGAGCCGTCCACCTCGATCGCGGTCCTGGCGGTCGGCGGCCCCGGTGCCGTCGCCGCGTTCGCCGGACTGGGACTGCCCCTCTTCCACGGGACCGACGCACGCGGCGACGAGTACGCGCCCGCGTCGTTCGCGGAAGTCCCGTGGAACCTCGACGTGTGGGGACGGGTGCTGCTCGGCGTCGCGGTCGTCCTCGCAGTGATAGTTGCCTCACGTGCCCGGCCCGCCAGGGCGGTCGCGTTGTTGCTCGGTTCGGTCGTTGCCGTGGGCGTATACCTCGTGTCGTGGCCGCTGACCGTCGCCCGGGTCACCGACCCCGAAATGGGGGCCGGTGTCGTCCCGGCAACGGTGGGCATAGTGTTGATTGCGGCTGCCGCGGCCCTCACTGCACGCCGCAGAAATCGGTGAGGTCCGCCCCGTTTGCAGCGGTGAGGCCCGCCTCAGTGCGTGATATCGCGTGATGTGGACCACATAGCAGACACGCGGGCGCAGAGCGGGCCCGGCAACTGGTTAAAGTCCAAAACAGACCCGCTCCTACCCCTCGAGCGGGTGTCAACGCAGACGAGACGGTGAGCAGATGGATCTCTTCGAATACCAGGCGAAGGAACTCTTCGCCAAGCACGAGGTGCCGACTTCGGCTGGGCGTGTTACCGACACGGTGGCCGGCGCACGCGAGATTGCCGAAGAAATCGGCAAGCCCGTGATGGTCAAGGCGCAGGTCAAGGTCGGCGGCCGCGGCAAGGCGGGTGGCGTCAAGTACTCCGCCGACGCCGATGCAGCGCAGGCCAACGCCGAGGCGATCCTGGGCCTCGACATCAAGGGTCACGTCGTCAAGAAGCTGCTGGTCGCAGAGGCGAGTGACATCGCCGAGGAGTACTACATCTCCTTCCTGCTCGACCGCACCAACCGCACCTACCTGGCCATGTGCTCGGTCGAGGGTGGCGTCGAGATCGAGGTCACCGCCGAAGAGAACCCCGACGCACTCGCGAAGATCCCCGTGGACGCCGTCAAGGGCGTCGACCTCGCGTTCGCGCGCAGCATCGCCGAGGCAGGAAAGCTGCCCGCCGAGGTGCTCGACGCAGCGGCCGTGACGATCCAGAAGCTGTGGGAGGTCTTCATCAACGAAGACGCTCTCCTCGTCGAGGTCAACCCGCTCGTCCGCACGCCCAGTGACGAGATCCTCGCGCTCGACGGCAAGGTCACGCTGGACGAGAACGCCGCGTTCCGTCAGCCCGGCCACGAGGCGTTCGAGGACCGGGACGCCACCGACCCGCTCGAGCTCAAGGCCAAGGAAAACGACCTCAACTACGTCAAGCTCGACGGTGAGGTCGGCATCATCGGTAACGGCGCCGGCCTGGTCATGTCGACCCTGGACGTCGTCGCCTACGCAGGTGAGAAGCACGGTGGCGTGAAGCCCGCCAACTTCCTCGACATCGGTGGCGGCGCCTCCGCAGAGGTCATGGCGAACGGCCTGGACGTCATCCTGAACGACGCGCAGGTCAAGAGCGTGTTCGTGAACGTTTTCGGTGGCATCACCGCGTGTGACGCGGTCGCCAACGGCATCGTCGGCGCCCTGAAGACGCTGGGTGACGAGGCCAACAAGCCGCTGGTCGTCCGCCTGGACGGCAACAACGTCGAAGAGGGTCGTCGTATCCTCGCCGAGGCCGCCCACCCGCTGGTCACGGTCGTCGGAACCATGGACGAGGCTGCCGACAAGGCCGCCGAGCTGGCCTTCGCCGCAAAGTAAAGGGACTTAAATCACATGGCTATCTTCCTGACCAAGGACTCCAAGGTCATCGTCCAGGGCATCACCGGCGGCGAGGGCACGAAGCACACCGCGCTGATGCTCAAGGCCGGCACCCAGGTCGTCGGCGGTGTCAACGCCCGTAAGGCCGGCACCACCGTCACCCACGACGGCGGCGTCGAGCTGCCCGTCTTCGGCACCGTCGCCGAGGCCATCGAGAAGACCGGCGCGGACGTCTCCATCGCGTTCGTTCCCCCGGCCTTCGCGAAGGACGCCATCGTCGAGGCCATCGACGCGGAGATCCCGCTGCTCGTGGTCATCACCGAGGGCATCCCCGTGCAGGACTCGGCGTACGCCTGGGCGTACAACGTCTCCAAGGGCAACAAGACCCGCATCATCGGACCCAACTGCCCCGGCATCATCACCCCCGGCGAGTCGCTGGTCGGCATCACCCCGGCCAACATCGCGGGCACCGGCCCGATCGGCCTCGTGTCCAAGTCGGGCACGCTGACCTACCAGATGATGTTCGAACTGCGTGACTTCGGCTTCTCCACCGCCATCGGCATCGGCGGCGACCCGGTCATCGGCACCACCCACATCGACGCCATCGAGGCGTTCGAGAGGGACCCCGAGACCAAGGTCATCGTGATGATCGGTGAGATCGGTGGCGACGCCGAGGAGCGTGCCGCCGATTACATCAAGGCGAACGTCACGAAGCCGGTCGTCGGCTACGTCGCGGGCTTCACCGCCCCCGAGGGCAAGACCATGGGCCACGCAGGCGCCATCGTCTCCGGTTCCTCGGGCACCGCGCAGGCCAAGAAGGACGCCCTCGAGGCTGCCGGCGTGAAGGTCGGCAAGACGCCCTCCGAGACCGCTGCGCTCGCTCGCGAGATCCTGCAGAGCCTGGCCGTCCAGGCCTAGGCCCTCCGGGCCCGTGTGCCTTTCTGGTTGCTCCGGCTACCGGAAAGGCGCACGGGTCGTTCAGGCGTCGACCCACATCTCCCCGGCCGGATCGAGTGTCCCCGTCCCCGACGTGACGGCAGCGACCAGATCGGCCAGCTCCGCAGAGTCCCTCGCCGCGAGGGTGAGGACCGCGGATTCCGCGTATGTCGTGTCCACCACGACGACGCCCCGCCCCCGCAGTTCCGACTCGACCCGGCCCGCCTCGGCGTGACCCACGGCGAGAGTGTGCAGGTGGCGGCGTTCCCTCCCCACGAGCGGTGCGGCATCGACCGCGGTGGCCACCGCGCCCGAGTAGGCGCGCACCAGTCCGCCCGCCCCCAGCTTGATTCCCCCGAAGTACCGGGTCACGACGACCGCGACGTCGACGAGGTCGCGGGCCTTGAGTACCTGCAGCATCGGAATGCCCGCGGTGCCACCGGGTTCGCCGTCGTCGTTCGCACGCTCGACCCGGTCGCTGGGCCCGTTACCGACGATGAACGCCGAACAGTGATGTCGCGCATCGGGATACGCGCTGCGACGATCCTGGACGAAAGCCTGCGCCGCCTCGGCGTCCTCGACGCGCCGCAGGGCCGCGATGAAGCGTGAATGCTTCACCTCCGTCTCGAGGATGAGATCGGCGGTGCGTGGAGCGAGGGTGTACGGCACCGGACCATTGTCTCCTGTGCTGCTCCCGGCTCCCGCACACGTGACCGACAGCGGTGACCGACGGGTATACGTAGGCTAGCGTCGGAAGAGCGCACGCAGACGACCACTTGTCGACTAGGAGAAGTCATGACGTTCACGCCCGGCGGGCCGAATTACGGTCCGCCCGCGCAACCGACTGCAGGGAGAGAATCGAAAGGCCTGGGCTTCTTCCTCCTCATCGGTGTCGCAGTTCTCGGTGTCCTCAACCTGCTGCTCGGATTCGCGCCGTATGCCACGCTGGCGCGAGAATCCGTGAACTCGTTCGAAGCCAACACGGACGGGCTCGGACTGCTGTTCCTCGGTGGTCTGCTCGCGGCGGCATCCCTCCTTCCGAGGCAGTCCTATGCGGGTGCGGCCGCAGCGGCGTCCATCGCGGGCTGGATCGTCGCGTTGTTCGTCTTCCTGAACGTCGACGCGGATTCCGGGTGGGGCGCAATTTTGATCCTCGTTCTCGGCTTCATCCAGTCGGCTGTGGCCGTGGCGGCGGCGCTGTTCGACATCGGCCTCCTCAAGCAGCCGGCGCCGAAGCCCGCCGCGGCCGCGGGCTTCGGTCAGGCCGGCCAAACTCCTCCGCAGGGTTACGGCCAGAGCGCCGCGCAGGGGTACGCGCAGGGCTCGCAGCAGTCGTACGGGCAGCAGCAGCCGCAGGGTTACGGCCAGAGCGCCCCGCAGGGCTACGGGCAGCAGGGCCAGTCGCAACCCGGCTACGGGCAGCAGAACCAGCCCGGCTACGGCCAGCAGGGTTACGGCCAGCAGGGTCAGCCGTCGCAGGGGCAGCCCGGCTACGCCCAGGGCTACGGGCAGCCTCAGCAGCCGGGTTACGGAGCGAGCACGGGTGCCGGATCCGGGTCGTACGACGCCCCGACCACCGCCTACCAGCAGCCGCAGTACCAGGGGTACTCGCAGCCGTCGACGCCGTCGCAGCCCACCGGAACGCCCAGCTCGCAGTACCCGGCCGGCACCAGCTACGGTTCGGCGCAGCACGCGGCGCCGGCGTACGGTTCGCAGGCCGAGTCCTCGCCCGTGGAGCGCACGCTGGAGTACGGCGAGCAGCCGTCCACCGAGGCGAAGCCGGCCGAGTCGGCCGAGAAGTCCGAATCGGAGGGGTACAGCGCGCCTACGCAGGCGTTCGACACGCGCGCCGACAGGGACGACAAGTAGCGGTCCATCCAGCAGGTGGCCTCTGACCGAACCTGGTCGGAGGCCACTTCTGTGCGGCGCGCCTGACCGCTGTCGCGGCGTCGGAGTGCCACTCTCGAGGGGATGAGTTCTTTGGTTGATCGTGCTCAGCGCGTCGCACAGGGTGCACGACGGCGAGCCGTCCGTGACGACGAGCGGCGAGCCGTCCGTGATGACGAGCGGCGAGCCGTCCGTGACGACAGGCGGCGAGCGGTCCGTGACGATGCGCGGCGAGCCCCGCGACAGCGTCCGGTGCCCGACGCGGACGAGATGCGGGCGCTGCTGTCGGTCGCGTTCCGGCCCGCGGGGGTCACGGTCGTCCTGCTGTCCGCGCTCATCGTCGTCACGCTGGTGGCGGCGAACAGCGACCTCACAGGAACGTTCGGTGCCATCGCGGCGTCGTGGCTGGCGATTCACCAGGTGCCGTTGACGATCGACGGCACGTCCCTCGGTGTTCTCCCTCTGATCCCGACGGCGGGGATGATGTGGGTGGTCGCCCGCGGGTGCGCGGCGGCGGTGCATCCAGCGTCCTCGCGGCGGTACGCCCTGCAGGTGATCGGCGCCGCGGTGGCCGGACCGCTGGTCGTGACGGCCATCGCCCTCGCGGTCATCGCGGACGCGTCGGCGGTCATCCCGCTGTCCTCCCCGAATGCGCTCGCCGCGTTCGGGTGGGTGCTGGTGGTGCACCTGCTCGCGGCGGGGATCGGTGTGGCGGTCGCGATGTGGCCGACGCTCGGTGCGCAGGTTCCGTCGTGGGTCCGGGACGCGGTGCGGCCGGGACTGCGCGCGATGGCGGCGATCGTCGGTGCCGGGGCGGTGCTGGTCACGATCTCGCTGCTGATGGAGTGGTCCACGGTCGGGGCGCTGCTCGAACGCGGCGACGGCGTCGTCGGGCTGCTCGGACTGACGATCCTGTCCGTGCTGTACCTGCCGAACGTGGTGGTGGGCGCGGCGGCCGCCGTCATGGGCGGGACGGCGCAGATCGGGGACGTCTCGGTCAGCGTGTTCGGGAACGTCGGTGGTTCGCTGCCGCCGTTGCCGCTGCTCGGCGCGGTTCCCGACGGGGTGTCGGGTGGTGCCTGGCCGGCGTTGCTGGTGGTTCCGCTGCTGATCGGTGTGATGCTCGGACGCGACTATGGACGTCGCGTCGCCGGGCAGGAGGCGCTGTTCACCGTGCTGACCGCCGCCGCGGGTGTGGGTGTGGTGACGGCGGTACTCGGACTCGTGTCGGGCGGCAGGCTCGGCGCGTTCGGAACGGTCGAGCTGAACTGGTGGGCGTTCGGGCTGCTCACGTTCGCGTGGCTCGGACTCGCGGGCGCGGTGACGGCAGTGGTCGTCGCCTGGCACCGGAGCCGGGGCGCCGCCGACGAGGCCGACACGGAGGACGAGGAACCGCACCTTCCCGGTGCGGAGGAGGTTCCGGCGATCGCCGCCCCGATCGCCGACGAGCCGGAGGCCCCGGCAGCCGCCGCTCCCGGCCGGGTGATCGAAGCCGAACTCGTCGACGACACCGAGGCGCCGGCGGCCCCCGTCGCACCGCAGGACACCGACGCCGAGGCCGAGGTCGTGGTGGATGCCGAGGTCGAGGAGGACGCGGCGGCGGCAGAACCCGAGGGGGCCGGGAAGGCGGGCGAGGCCCCGGAAGCAGACCTGCCCCGCGGGCCTGCAACCCCCAGCGACTAGGCTCTTGGTCGGTCGACGATGCGACCGCCCCCTTTCGATTCACCCGGCCTTTCGATTGTTCAGGAGTAGAGCGCTGACTTCCTCGCGTGACCACCTGGGGCCCACGACCACTTCGCCGGTCGCGTCCGCGCCGGCGCGGATCGTCGTACTCGCCTCCGGTGCGGGAACGCTCCTGAAATCGTTGATCGATGCGACCCACACCGACGGGTATCCCGCCGAGATCGTCGCCGTCGGCGTCGACCGCGACTGCGACGCCATCCGGCACGCCGAGTCCGCGGGCATCACCCACTTCCGGGTCGGGCTGCGCGACCACGCCGACCGGTCGGCGTGGGATGTCGCGCTGACCGAGGCCGTCGCGTCGCACCAGCCGTCGCTCGTGGTGTCGGCGGGATTCATGAAGATCCTCGGCCCCGCCTTCCTGGACCGCTTCGGCGGTCGCATCATCAACACGCACCCCGCGTTGCTGCCCGCATTCCCCGGCGCGCACGCGGTCCCGGATGCGCTGGCCTACGGCGTCAAGGTGTCGGGTTCGACGGTCCACCTCGTGGACGCGGGCGTCGACACCGGACCGATCCTGGCGCAGGAGCCCGTGCCGGTGCTCGACGGCGACGACGAGTCGACCCTGCACGAGCGCATCAAGACTGTGGAGCGACGGTTGTTGGCGGACGTCATCGCCGCTGTCGCCACCCGTGGAGTTGTTTCCGATGGACGAAAGGCCGTGATCCCCAGTGAGTGAACGCAAGGCAGTACGCCGAGCGCTCGTCAGCGTCTACGACAAGACCGGTCTGGTCGAACTGGCTACGGGCCTGCACAAGGCAGGCGTCGAGCTGGTGTCGACAGGGTCGACCGCAGCGAAGATCGCCGACGCCGGCATCCCGGTCACCCCCGTGGAGGCGCTGACGGGCTTCCCCGAGTGCCTCGAGGGCCGGGTCAAGACCCTGCATCCGCGGGTGCACGCCGGCGTCCTCGCGGACACCCGGAAGCCGGAGCACCTCGCGCAGCTCGAGGAACTCGGCATCGAGGCATTCCAGCTGGTGGTCGTGAACCTGTACCCGTTCACCCAGACCGTCGCCTCCGGTGCGACCCCCGACGAATGCGTCGAGCAGATCGACATCGGCGGTCCGTCCATGGTGCGCGCGGCCGCGAAGAACCACCCGTCGGTGGCCGTCGTGGTCGATCCCGCCCGCTACGACGATGTGCTCACCGCGATCGCGGACGGCGGTTTCACGCTGCCCGAGCGCACCGCCCTCGCAGCGCAGGCGTTCCAGCACACCGCGTCGTACGACGTCGCGGTCGCGAGCTGGATGACGTCCACGCTGGTGGACAGCGGTGACTCGCAGTTCCCCGAGTGGGCAGGCGCCACCTGGGACCGCTCGGCGGTCCTGCGGTACGGCGAGAACCCGCACCAGGCCGCGGCCCTCTACGTGAACTCCGCCGCCCCGGCCGGTCTGGCCCAGGCCGAGCAGCTGCACGGCAAGGAAATGTCGTACAACAACTACACCGACGGCGACGCGGCATGGCGTGCGGCGTTCGACTTCAGTGAGCCGGCCGTCGCGATCATCAAGCACGCGAACCCGTGTGGCATCGCGGTCGGAGCCGACATCGCCGAGGCGCACCGCAAGGCACATGCCTGCGACCCGGTCAGCGCGTACGGCGGAGTCATCGCCGCGAACCGCGAGATCACCGTCGAAATGGCCGAGCAGGTCGCCGAGATCTTCACCGAGGTGATCATCGCTCCGTCCTACGCCGACGGCGCGCTCGGTGTGCTGCAGCGCAAGAAGAACGTCCGCGTCCTTCTCGCGAAGGCGCCCACCGCGACGGGGATCGAACTGCGTCCCGTGTCCGGTGGGGCACTCCTCCAGGAGCGCGACGTGCTCGACGCCGAAGGCGACGACCCCGCAAACTGGACCCTGGCCGTCGGCGACGCCGCCGACGAGCAGACCTTGAAGGATCTCGAGTTCGCGTGGCGCGCGTGCCGTTCGGTGAAGTCCAACGCCATCCTGCTCGCCTCCGACGGTGCGTCGGTCGGCGTCGGCATGGGCCAGGTCAACCGCGTCGACTCCGCGCACCTCGCGGTGCAGCGGGCCGGTGACCGGGTGGTCGGGTCGGTGGGCGCGTCGGACGCGTTCTTCCCGTTCCCCGACGGACTGCAGGTGCTCGCGAACGCCGGCGTCAAGGCAGTCGTGCAGCCGGGTGGTTCCGTCCGCGACAACGAGGTGATCGATGCGGCGAAGGAAGCCGGCATCACCATGTACCTGACGGGTGCGCGGCACTTCGCGCACTAGCGTTCAGCTTCTTTCTCGAACGGGTCTCGGCATCGCGCCGGGGCCCGTTCTGCGTTGTCAGGCCGCTGCGGCCCCGTGCACGCGGCCGGTGCCCTCGAGTTCCCGCGGCGAACCGGTGATGACGACGCGGGCGGCACCGCGACTGCGGACCTCGCTGATCAGTTCGCCCAGTCCGGCCTCGTGGGCGGCGTCGCAGTGCGACAGGTCGAGGGTGACGGCGTAACCGGTGAGGTCGTCCGGCAGGTCCAGATACGGGGGCGAGGTGGACAGTTGGTTGATGCGAAGTTTCATGTGGTGCTCCTGAAAGTGAAGGGTAAAAGAAAAGGCACCCGAGGGGTTTGCCCTGGGTGCCCGAGAACGACTTGGTTGAGTCTCAACGTTCGCGGGGTGCGCCGTACTTGGTGATGTGCTTGTCGGCGGAGCATCGACGCCATGCGGGTACGGATGCGAAGAGCGCGTGAAGCTGCATCATGGCCGTACCTTTCTGCGTGTCGTTGCTGGTTGGTAGATGACCGTACAGCACCGGTTGAGGGTTTGCACTTCCATTATCCGGCCACCGTGCAGGAATGCGCGGTTGAGCAGCGACTCTTCGCCCAGAGTTGCCGTGCCGTTCACATCCGCAGATCGATTCGGCGGACGCGCGGGCAATTGCGTGGGAATCCGGCGAATCGGTGCGCGTCCGTCGCATCCCACCACTTTGGTTACAGGTTGCTTTCGATCCGGACTCGAGCGGCACGAACGCGCGGTGCAGCTGATTCACTCGGGGCTGATGTGACTCGAGTGGCACCTGTGGAAGGAGAGTGGCGCCCGGACTGCGACGGTGCGCCCATCCCCGTTATGAACCGTTTTGCAATCAAGGCCGGCCTCGGCGCCTGCGTTCTGGGTGCGTCCGTGCTCATCCCTGCTCAGGTGTCGGCGGAACCCGCGGCGACGGCGACGGGCACCGAACTGTCCGGGATGACGGTGTTCCTCGACCCCGGACATCAGGGTTCCAGCGAGGGTCACGACCTCGCGCAGCAGGTGAACGACGGCCGCGGCAACACCAAGGACTGCCAGACGAGCGGCATGACGTCGCTCGGCGGGGTGCCCGAGCACACCATCAACTGGAACGTCACCCAGCTGGTGAAGAGCAGCCTCGAGAGCCTCGGCGCGAAGGTCGTCCTGAGCCGTCAGGACGACACCGGCTGGGGCGGGTGCATCGACGAAAGGGCCCGTGCGGCAAGCGAATCGAACGCCGATCTGGCGGTGAGTATCCACGCGGACTCGACGGCGCAGGGTGAGGACGCGGGCAAGCACGGGTTCCACATGATCATCCCGTCGCTGCCCATCCCCGACGAGAAGGCGGACGCGGCGCAGTCCGGCGGCGGGCTCGAGGCGTCGAAGATGATGCGCGACGCCTACAAGTCCGACGGCTTCGTACCCGCCAACTACGCAGGCGTGAACGACGGCCTGCAGACCCGCGCCGATGTAGCCGGGCCGGCACTGACCCAGGTTCCGCTGGTGTTCGTCGAGATGGGCAACGGGTCCAACAAGGAGGACTCCGCGCAGCTGGAGAGCTCCGACGGCCAGTTGAAGCACGCCATCACCATCACGACGGGCATCGTCACCTACCTGCTGACGGGGTCGGAGACGGCGCCCGCCCAGGAGCTGGCGGCCGCGCCGGCCGCGACCACGGCACCCGAGGCGAGCGAGGACAGCGCGTCGTCGACCACCACCACGACCCCGAAGGCGACCACCCCGAAGTCGACGAACCCCAAGTCGACGGCGCCGGACTCGGCGCAGCTGTCCGAGCTGATGGAGATGCTCGCGCCGCTGCTCGAGGTCCAGGGGCTGGACGGCCTGCAGGACCTCGTCAACGACAAGAACCTCGGGCTCGTATCCGATCTGGCGAGCACACTGATGGCCGTGATCACCGGGGCCGGCGGGAACTGATCACAGCGACGCGATCCACCGGCCGAACGGTTCGGTGAACTCCGCCGAGTAGGGCAGCGGTTCCACGTAATCAGGTCCGGTGGACGGACGGTCGCCGACGTCCTTGAGGACGTGATTGGCGTTCGTCATCCGCACCGGCGTCAGCGCGGTGTGCGCGAGGGCGTCGTTCAGGCCGTCGACGTCCGCTTGTTGCACCTGAATGTCCTTCGCGGAGCAGCTCGTGAGAACCGGGAACCCGGCGGGCAGCCGGCCGGCCAGTGCGCGGGGGTCGAGGGCGTCCTCCTCCGCGAGGGCCTTGGCGTTGGCGTGGACCAGCCCGGCGTTCTGCAGGGGTTCCGGCAGGTCGTCGGGGATCGTGCCCGACGTGCGGAGCGATTCGACGGTGTCCGCGAGCGCGAGCCGTAGTTCGTCGGCCAATTCCACCGGCAGCTGCCCGGCGCCGACGACGGCGTCGAGCTGCCCGTGGATCTGTGTGGTGAGCAGGTCGAGGAGCCGGACGCTGAGCGGTTCGAGCAGTCCGACGGCGCGCACCCGCGACTCGTTTTCCGCGGTGGCGAGCGCGAGGGCGACGAGACCGCCGTCGCTGTGTCCGATGACGATCAGCTGCGACGGGTCGACCCCGGGTTGGGCGGCCAGGAAGTCGAGGCCCGCGGACGCGGCGTCGACGAAGGTGGTGAAGCCGAGACCGCCGACCTCTTCCACCTCGTACGGGCCGAGGGCGGTTTCGCCGCTGCCGATCTTGTCGTAGCGCAGGCTCGCAATGCCGTGCTGTTCGAGCACGTCGGCGAGGTGGCGCAGGGTTCCGATGTCACCGGGGAGCAGGGCGCTGTCGCCGTTGCGATCGGTCGGACCGCTGCCGGCGAGCAGCAGTGCGGCGGGCGCCGACCCGTTCGCGTCGGCGAGGGTGCGGAGGCTGCCGTAGTAGGTGACGGCACCGCTGGCGAAGGTGATCTCGGTGTCAGGCATGGGGACTGTCTACCAGTTCACGTCGCGCGCAGTCGCTTGGTCATGGCACGCGGGCATCGCGGCCGAGATCTCAGAGAAGCATCACAGAACTCACAAATTCGGCGATTAGCGTCAGCATCACCAGTTGTTCCAACGGATTACGTCCGAGAAGAGCTCCCGACTCCAGGAAGGTGCCGCATCATGAACGTCGTACAGCTGACCACCGGTGATTTCGTCGCCGCCATGTTCTCCCTCGACTTCGTCGACGGCGGGTTCCGCCGGGAGGCCGTCGAGCGGATTCACCTGGGCGCGATCGACGAGTGGGTGTCTGCGCTCACAGGCTCGGGACTGTTCTCGAACCGCGCGGTCGCGAACGTGGTCCGGGCATGGCGAGCTGATCCGCGACTCCTGCTGGACTCGCTTCTGACGGCGGCCGATCCGGTGACGGTCGAGCAGTACCGCGCCGCGTGGAGCGAGTTGGACGCCGCGTCGTCGTACGCGGTTGCGGCGTAGGAGCGCAGTGCTCAGGCGGGCCGCCGAGCATTAACCGCGTGCCGATTCGCCCGAACCCTCGTAGCGTGGAGTGGTGACGTCATCGGAACACAGACCTTCCACCGTCGGCGAACTCCGCGAGTCGGGCCACGTTCAACGCACCGTCAAGGAAGAGATCCGCGAGAATCTGCTCGCGGCCCTACGCGACGGTCGTGACCCGTGGCCCGGCATCGTCGGTTTCGAGGAGACGGTGGAACCGCAACTCGAACGGGCACTCATCGCAGGTCACGACGTGGTGTTGCTCGGCGAACGAGGTCAGGGCAAGACCCGCCTCCTCCGCACCCTCAATCTGCTCCTCGACGAATGGACCCCGGTGATCGCCGGTTCCGAACTCGGGGAGCATCCCTATGAGCCCATCACCCCGGCGTCGATCCGCCGGGCGCAGGAACTGGGCGACAGCCTCCCCGTCGCGTGGCGGCACCGCAGTGAGCGGTACTCGGAGAAGCTCGCGACCCCCGACACGTCGGTGGCAGACCTCGTCGGCGACGTGGACCCGGTGAAGGTTGCGGAGGGCCGGAGTCTCGGCGACCCGGAGACCATCCACTTCGGTCTCGTTCCCCGCGCGCACCGGGGCATCGTCGCCATCAACGAGTTGCCCGACCTCGCCGAACGCATCCAGGTGTCGCTGCTCAACGTCATGGAGGAACGCGACATCCAGGTCCGCGGGTACACCCTCCGGTTGCCGCTGGACGTCCTCATGGTGGCCAGTGCCAACCCGGAGGACTACACGAACCGCGGTCGCATCATCACCCCGCTGAAGGACCGGTTCGGCGCCGAGATCCGGACCCACTACCCGACGCGTCTCGACGACGAGGTCGCGGTCATCCTCCAGGAAGCGCACCTCACCGCCGAGGTGCCCGAGTACCTGCTCGAGATCCTGGCCCGGTTCACTCGGCTGCTCCGCGAGTCGACGTCGGTCGATCAGCGGTCGGGGGTGTCCGCCCGCTTCGCGGTGGCAGGCGCCGAAACCGTGAGCGCTGCGGCGGTGCATCGCGGCGCCGTCCTCGGGGAGGCGGACCCGGTCGCGCGGCCCGTCGACCTCGAGACCGTCGTCGACGTGCTGCGGGGCAAGGTGGAATTCGAATCCGGTGAGGAGGGACGCGAGATCGAGGTCCTCGAGCACCTGCTCCGGCGGGCGACGGCCGACACGGTCCGCACCCGGCTCGGCGGGATCGACCTCGCCGAACTCGTGGACGCCGTCGAACAGGGCGACCCGGTGGTCACCGGCGAACGGATCACGGCGAAGGCGTTGCTGAACGAACTGCCCGAACTCGAGGTCCTCGACGTGCTCGCCGAGCGGCTGGGCGCGGAGTCCGACGGAGAGCGGGCCGCGGCGGCCGAGTTCGCCCTCGAAGGGCTGTACCTGGCCCGGCGGATCTCCAAGAACCCGGACATCAACGGGCAGACGGTGTATTCGTAATGTCCCGCAAGGCGGAACGCGGGCCGCACAATGCGCGGTACGGGCCGTACGAGGGTGGTGATCCGCTGGCGGCGCCGGTGGACCTGCGCGAGGCGCTCGCCGCGATCGGTGACGACGTGTTCGCGGGCAGTTCGCCGCGGCAGGCGTTGCGTGAGATGCTGCGCCGTGGCAACCGGGACATGCGCGGGCTGGACGAGCTTGCGGCCGAGGCCAATCGGCGCCGCCGCGAACTGCTGAAGCGGAACAATCTGAACGGCACCCTCGAGGAGGTCCGGGAACTCCTCGACCGCGCGGTACTCGAGGAACGCAAGACGCTGGCCCGCGCGCTCGACGACGACGCCCGCTTCTCCGAGATGCGCCTCGAGGAACTGTCGCCGTCCACCGCGCAGGCCGTGCAGGAACTCGCCGACTACGACTGGCGCAGTTCCGAAGCCCGCGCCGACTACGAGAAGATCCGGGACCTGCTGGGCCGCGAGGTGCTGGACCAGCGGTTCGCCGGCATGAAGCAGGCGCTCGAGGGTGCCACGGAAGAAGACCGCGAACGCATCCGGGAGATGCTCGCCGATCTCAACGACCTGCTCGACAAGCATTCCCGCGGCGAGGACACGCAGGAGCAGTTCGACGAGTTCATGGACAAACACGGGGAGTACTTCCCCGAGAACCCGCGCAACGTCGAGGAACTGCTCGACTCGCTGGCGCAACGGGCGGCGGCGGCGCAGCGGCTGCGGAACTCGCTGTCGCAGGAGCAGCGCGACGAACTCGACGCGCTGGCGCAGCAGGCGTTCGGCGATCCGTCGCTGATCGGACAGCTGGACCGCCTCGACCAGCACCTGCAGGCGGCGCGTCCCGGCGAGGACTGGCAGGGCGCGCAGCGGTTCCGCGGCGACGACGGCATGGGCCTCGGCGAGGGCACCGGGGCGTTGCAGGACATCGCGGAACTCGAGTCGCTCGCCGAGCAACTGTCGCAGCAGTACGCGGGCGCACAACTCGACGACATCGACGCCGAAGCCCTGGCCCGGCAACTGGGCGACGAGGCGGCGGCGGACGCGCAGACCCTCGCCGAACTCGAGAAGGCCCTGCGGGACCAGGGTTTCTTCGACCGCGGGGCGGACGGCCAATGGCGGCTGTCGCCCAAGGCGATGCGCCAACTCGGTCAGACGGCCCTGCGGGACGTCGCGCAGCAACTGTCTTCGCGTGGCGGGCAACGGGAGACGCGGCGCGCCGGGGCGATGGGGGAGCCGACGGGGGCGTCCCGCGAGTGGGCGTTCGGCGACACCGAGCCGTGGGACGTCACGCGCACCATCACCAACGCGGTGCTGCGGGCGGCGTCCGATCCGGTCGAACGCGGTCGCGTCCCGGTCCGGTTGTCCGTCGCGGACGTGGAGGTGATGGAGACCGAGCAGCGGTCGCAGGCGGCGGTCGCGTTGCTGGTCGACACGTCGTTCTCGATGGTGATGGAGGGGCGGTGGGTGCCGATGAAACGCACCGCCCTCGCGCTGAACCACCTGGTGAGCACCCGGTTCCGCAGCGACGAACTGCAGCTCATCTCGTTCGGCAGGCACGCGCAGGTGCTGACGCCGTCGGAGTTGGCCGGGCTGGACGGCGCCTGGGATCAGGGCACCAACCTGCACCACGCGCTGCTGCTGGCCGCCCGGCATCTGCGCAGGCACCCCAACGCGCAGCCGGTGGTCCTGATCGTCACCGACGGTGAGCCGACGGCGCACCTCGAGCCGGACGGCTTCGCGTATTTCGACTACCCGCCGAGTGCCCGGACCCTCGGTCTGACGGTCCGGGCACTCGACACCCTCGCCCGGCTCGGCGCCCACGTCACGTTCTTCCGGCTCGGTGAGGATCCCGGTCTCGCGCGGGTGGTGGACCGGATGGCGGAACGGGTCGGCGGACGCGTCGTGGCCCCCGGCCTGGACGGTCTCGGCGCCGCCGTCGTCAGCGACTACATGCGTCGCAGGCGCTGACCCGTGAGTACTTCTTAACCGCCGGCGGTTAAGAAGTGCTCACGGGTGCGTCAGCGCACAGCGGCGGGCTGGTGCTGGGTGATGCAGTGGATGCCGCCGCCGCGCGCGAAGAGCGGGCGGGCGTCGACCGGCACGACAGTGCGTCCGGGGTAGGCGGCCGACAGGATCGCGACCGCTTCCTCGTCCGCGGGATCGTCGAAGCTGCACGCGATGACGCCGCCGTTGACGACGAAATGGTTGATGTAGCTGTAGTCGACGAAGCCCTCTTCGTCGCGCAGGATCTGCGGCGCGGGGACGGTGATGATCTCCCACGACTCACCGCGGGCGTCCGTGGTCTGCTTCAGCACGTCGATGACGGCCTTGCTGACCTCGAAGTCGGGGTGCTCGGGGTTGCGCTGATCGTGCACGAGGACGACACCGGGCGACGGGATGGCGGCGACGATGTCGACGTGCCCGCGGGTGCCGTACGTGTCGGAGTCACGGGTCAGGCCGCGCGGCAGCCAGATCACCGTGGTGGCACCGATCGTGCGGGCGAGTTCCGCCTCGATGTCGGCCTTCGACAGGTCCGGGTTGCGGCCGGGGTCGAGTTGCACGGTCTCGGTCACCAGCACGGTGCCGAGGCCGTCGACCTGAATGCCGCCGCCCTCGTTGACGATCGGCGAGTCTACGAGTTCCGCCCCGGACCGCTCGACCACCAGGGCGCCGATCTTCGAGTCCTTGTCCCACTGGGCCCAGTCCTGGCCGCCCCAGCCGTTGAAGATCCAGTCGACGCCGCCGAGGCGTCCGTCCTCGGACAGCACGAACGTGGGTCCGATGTCGCGCATCCAGGCGTCGTTCAGCGGTGCCTCGACGATGTCGATGTCGGCGGACAGGTACTCCGTGGCCGCGGGCACCTCACCGGGGTCGACGACGACGGTGACGGGTTCGAATCGGGCGACCGCGTGCGCCACCTCGGCCCACGTTGTGCGCGCCTCGTGCTGCTCCTCGGGGGTGTCGCCCAGGGAGTAGCCCGCGCTGGGGTAGGCCATCCAGGTGCGTTCGTGCAGTTCGCCTTCCGCGGGCATGCGCCAGGTCATCAGTTCCTCCCGAACGGGGACGCGTGATCGACGGGCTCGGTCAGGACGCCGTACGTGTCGGGGCGCCGGGTGGCCAGGAACGGGAACAGGGCCAGCCAGTCCTCGCGCTGCTGGAGGTCGAGGTCGGCGACCAGCACCGCGGATTCGTCGCGCGGGGCCTGCGCGAGGATGCGGCCGTAGGGGTCGGAGATGAACGAAGAGCCGTAGAACGTCATGAGGCCTTCGCCGCCGTGGCGGTTGGGCACCACCATGAACGTGCCGTTCGCGATGCCGTTGCCGACGATCACCTGCTGCCACAGCGGCTGGGTGTCGAACTGCGGGTGGTCGGGTTCCGAGCCGATCGCGGTGGGGTACACCAGGATTTCGGCGCCGCCGAGCGAGTAGGCGCGGGCGACCTCGGGGAACCATTCGTCCCAGCAGGTGGGGAGTCCGAGCTTGACGCCGCCCAGTGCCTCGGCGGTGTGGACGGGGTACGGGTTCTCGGCCGGGCCGCCGCGGAAGTAGGTGTCCTCGTAGTAGCCGGCAGTGACGGGGATGTGCAGCTTGCGGGTGCGCGCGAGCAGTTCTCCGGAGGGGGCGACGAGGATGGCGGTGTTGAAACCGAGTCCGTCCTCGTACCGGACGCCGTTCTCGGAGTCGTTGCGCTCGTACAGGGACGCATGGACGAGGACGCCGTGTTCGGCGGCGGCCTTGGCAGCGAACGTGAACGTGGGCCCCGTGAGCAGGTCCTCGGCCTGGCGGCCGGGGTTGTCACCGCCTTCGACGAAGGCGGGGTACCGGCTCAGCGTGAGTTCGGGGAGGAACACCACGCGCGCCCCGAGCTTGGCTGCCGCGGCGATGCCCTCGTCGAGTTCGGCCCGCAGATCCTGCTCGTTCTCGTGCCAGCGGTGCTGGACGAGGCCGACGCGGAGCGGGGTGCGTCCGGTCTCGCGCGTCCTCGACAGGGACTCGGGAGGGGTGAGGGCGGTGATCGTCAACATTGTGATTCCTCGGATGTTCGGTTCGGCGAGCGCCTAAAACGAATTGGATTCGTTAAGTATGGTGGGTAAACGCTCGGCGATCAAGGGGCGGGGAGCGAAGATTTCGATTCCTTCGGTATCCGCCCTGGTCGCCGGTGACATACACCGACCAGGAGGGCACCCATGCCACGGCCATCACAGCGACTGCTGTCGCCGGAGATCATCACCGAAGCCGCCATGCGCATGGTGGACCTCACGGGTGATTTCACGATGCCGGGTCTCGCCGAACGGCTGAAGGTGCGGCCCTCCTCGCTGTACAACCACGTGTCCGGGAGGGCGGAGATCATCGAACTGATGCGTGCCCGAATGATGGCGGGCATCGTGGTGGCGGACCCCGACGGCAAGTGGAGCGAGACGGTGGCCGGCCTGGCGCGCGAATATCGGCGCAACTACGCCGAGCACCCTCGGCTGATTCCTCTGTTCACCGCGCACACAGTGCAGTCCGGTGTGGCTTTCGCTCTGTACAACGCTCTGGCGCAGGCGTTCTCGGACGGCGGCTTCACGCCCGAGGAGATTCTGCACGCCATCACGACGGTCGACAGTTTCGTGCTGGGGTCGGCTCTGGACCTCGCCGCACCCGAGGTGGTCTGGGCGACCGCCCCGGAGGCGAACGAGTCCATGCGGGCCGCCCTGGCCACGTCCGGGCCGAACCCCGGACGGGCGGATGCAGCATTCGAGTTCGGGCTGCGGACGCTTATCGCTGGCTTGGTGGCGCAGGCTCCGAACGAGCCGTGAGATCGCCCTCGTCCCGCAACGCGGAGGTGTCGCGGTTGAGGGTCTTGCCCTCGAAGAACGCGGGACTGCGGAAGCGCATGATCATCATCAGCACGGCGCCGAGCAGGAGGATGCCGAAGCCGAGGAAGAAGACCAGGCCGATGCCGCCGATGGAGGCGCCGCTCGCGTTGTCCGGGTTCATACTCTCCTCGATCGAGATCACGAACACCGCGAGCAGCATGAGGCCGCCGAGGAGCGGGAACGCGAATCGGAAGACGATGTTGCGGAAACTCGTGAACAGGCTGTCCCGGAAGTACCAGACACACGCGAACGCCGTGATGCCGTAGTACCAGCAGATCATGATTCCCAGAGCGGCGATCGTGTCGAGCAGTGTGCGCTCGGACAGGAACGTGACCACCGTGTAGAACACCGCGGTGACGACACCGGCGACGACCGTGGCATACGACGGGACCAGGAACCGGGGGCTCACGTCGGCGAGCTTCTTGGGGAATGCGCCGTAGGCGCCCATGGCGAGCATGGTCCGCGCGGCCGGCAGGAACGTGGTCTGCAGGCTCGCGACCGAGGAGACGAACACCGCGAGGAACAGCAGCATGCCACCCCAGTTGCCGAGCACCGGATCGGCGAGGGCGCCGAAGACGTTCTCCGAGTTGTCCGGGTTGCCCAGTCCGAGACCGTCCTCGCCGACGCCGGCGTACATCATCGCGGCGACCGACACGAGCAGGTAGGTCAGCAGAATCGTGATCACGCACAGCAGTCCGGCGCGACCGGGGGTCTTCTTCGGGTTCTTCGACTCCTCGCCCAGCGTCAGGCAGGTGTCCCAGCCCCAGAACGCGAAGATCGAACCCGTCAGGCCGATCACGAACGCGCCGACGGCCAGTCCCGTGAACGGGTTGAACCAGCTCAGATCGAACGACAGCCCGGCGGGGGCGTCCCCGTTGCCGACGTGGACCAGTGCCACCACCGCGAACGCGATGAGCAGGACCATCTGGAAGCCGACGAGCGCAAACTGCAGCTTCTCGCTGGTGGTGATGCCGCGACTGGCGATCCACGTGGCGAGCGCGATGAAGAGCAGGGTGGTGCCGACGTTCACGAATTTGTTGCCGGGCAGGTCCGCGATGCTCGGGGCGTCGAACAATTTCGCGATGAACAGATAGAAGAACTGCACGGCGATCGCCGCGAGGTTCGAGAGCACGATGATCGTGGCGATCACCATGCCCCAGCCGCACATCCACCCGACGTACGGTCCGAACGCCTTCGTCGACCACGTGAACGACGCGCCGCAGTCGGGGGATTCGGAGTTGAGTTCCCGGTAGGCGTACGCCGTGAGGAACATGGGGATGAAGCCGGCGATGAAGATGGCGGGCATCTTCAACCCGACCGCGGCGACGATCAGCCCGATGCTGGCCGTCAGTGTGTAACCCGGTGCCACGGAGGAGATTCCGAGGATCGCCCCGGCAAAGGTTCCGACCGCGCCGGTGGCCAGCCCTTTGGTGCTCACGGCAACGCCGGACGAGGCCGGTGCGCCTTCGCTGTTCGTCATGTCTGAACCTCCGGTCGGGAACGATCGTGGATCCGGGGTGGGTGTCGCGGACGGTTTACTCACTGTTGGGGAACTCCTGCTTGGGGACGACGACCATGGGCACCGGCAGGACGCGGAGCATCTTGGCCGCGGTGGATCCCAGGAACAGTCGACGAGGTTGGGCGAGACGGCTGGAGCCGACCATGACGAGGTCGCCGTCCTGCCAGTCGAGTTTGCGGACGGCCGATTCGACGGCGTCGCCGTCGGCGATCGTCACGGAGACGGGGAAGTCTTCGGGTAGTGCGGACTTCGCCTCGTCGAGGGTGGACTGCGCATGGGCGACCGCACGCTCGCGGACGCTCTCGGAGGTGTCCCGATGATCGCGAAGGTGGTGGTGCGGGTCCAGTTCGACGAGCGAGACGAGGCGCAGCGGGGTTTCCATCCGCTTGCTGGTCCGCACGGCGGTGCGCAGCAGCACGTCGGCGCCGACGCGCGTCCCGAGTGCGCACGTGACCTCGCGGATCTTCTTCGCGGAGGAATGCCGATGACCGCGCGGCGCGAGGCAGATGGGCACGTGTGCGGAGTGCAGCAATTCCGTCGACACGGATCCGACCGAGTGCCTGCCGAGCAGGCCGTCACCCGCGGCGCCGACGACGATCGCGTGCGCGTGGAGGCGGGTGACCTCGTCGAGGAGGCCCTGCGCGAACGAGTCGTGGAAACTCAGGTGCACGTCCACGTCGATGTCGCTCGGCACCGACGACTTCGCCTCGTCCAGCCAGCGCTGCGCGCGGGAGGCGAGGATGTCGTCGTAGCCGGTCTCTGCCGGAACTCTCGCCGGGACCGTGCGGTCCGGCGGGAGAACCATGCAGATGTCGAGCTGTGCGCCGAGACTGCGGGCGAGCTGCGCCCCGAGGGCCAGACCGTCCTGCCCGCTGGGGGTGGCGAGATATCCAACGACCAATCGCATGGTGACGGTTCCGTTCTGTCTCGGGGCGGGGGGTTACGCGAAGCCGACGTACTTGGTCTCGAGGTACTCCTCGATGCCTTCGGTGCCGCCTTCGCTGCCGAGTCCGGACTGCTTGACTCCACCGAACGGCGCGGCGACGTCGGAGATCACTCCGCGGTTGACGCCGACCATGCCGCTCTCGAGCTTGTCGGCGACGCGGAACGCGCGTTCGACGTTCTGTGTGTAGATGTAGGCGGCGAGACCGTATTCGGTGTCGTTCGCAGCGGCGACGCCCTCGGCCTCGGTGTCGAATCCGGTGATCGCGGCGACGGGTCCAAAGATCTCCTCGCGGACGATGCGGGCGTTCGCGGGCACCTCGTCGAGGACGGTGGGCTGGAAGAAGTAGCCGGGACCGTCGACGGACTTGCCGCCGGTGCGGACGCGGGCGCCCGCGGCGACGGCGTCGTCGACGAGGGACGCCACGTTGCGGCGCTGCTTCTCGTTGACGAGGGGACCGACGTTGGTGCCGTCCGCGCTGCCCGGTCCGACGGTGAGCGCGGCGATCCGGTCGGTGAGCTTGGTGGTGAACTCCTCGCGCACCGAGTTCGCGACGATGAGGCGGTTGGCGGCGGTGCACGCCTCGCCGCCGTTGCGCATCTTCGCGGCCATCGCGCCCTCGACCGCGGCGTCGATGTCGGCGTCGTCGAACACCACGAACGGGGCGTTGCCGCCGAGTTCCATCGACGTGCGCAGAACCTGCTGGGCGGACTGCTCGATGAGGATCTTGCCGACGCGGGTGGATCCGGTGAACGTCACCTTCCGCAGCCGCGGGTCGGCGAGCAGCGGTTCGGTGACCGCGGCGGCGTTCGACGCGGGCAGCACCGACAGCACGCCGGCGGGCAGCCCTGCCTCGGCGAAGATCTCGGCGAGCAGCAGCATGGTGAGCGGGGTGTCCTCGGCGGGCTTGACGATGATCGTGCAGCCTGCGGCGAGCGCGGGCCCGATCTTGCGGGTGCCCATCGCGAGCGGGAAGTTCCACGGTGTGACGGCGAGGGTGGGTCCGACGGGCACCTTGGTGACCATGATCCGTCCGCTGCCGGACGGCGACGTGGTGTAGCGGCCCTGGATGCGGACGGCTTCTTCGCTGAACCAGCGCAGGAACTCGGCGCCGTAGTTCACCTCGCCGCGGCTCTCGGGGAGGGCCTTGCCCATCTCCATCGTCATGAGCAGCGCGAGGTCGTCGGTGCGCTCGATGACCTTCTCCCACGCCGACCGCAGGATGATCGACCGCTGCCGGGGTGCTGTCGCCGCCCATTCCTCCTGGACCGCCGCGGCGGAGTCCAGTGCGCGCATCGCGTCCTTGCCACCCGCATCCGCGACGTCCGCGATGAGGGTCCCCGTTGCCGGGTCGTACACCGGGAAGGTGCCGCCGTCGATCGGGTCGGTCTGGGCGCCGTCGATCCACAGACCGGTGGGCAGGGTGGCGCGGAGCCGTTCGAAATCAGTCATCGGAGTCCTCGTGGTGGGGATGGTGGTGATCGCACGCCTCCGGGGTGGGGGCGACGTCGAGGGCGGGGTTGCGGTCGAAGAATCCGGCCGGCTTCAGCCAGAAGGACACGGTGTCCGCAGGCATGATCGGCCAGTCCTCCGGCCGCGGAATGTGGTGGATCCCGAACGTGTACCAGAGCACCACGTCGGTGTTCTCGATCGGGCGGTCGGCCGCGGTCCAGGCGGGGAGTCCGTGATCGACCTTGCTCTGGTTCACGAATTCCCCGGCGGGCCAGCGTTCGTCGGGGGAGTTGGGCGTCACCCAGACGGTGTGGCCGATGGCGCCGGTGCGCTGGAAGATGGGGGACGCCGGGTCGAACATCGACGGGATCGCGCCGCCGGGAACGAGTTTGTAGGCGGGGGCGGTGCCGAGCCCGGTGGTCGTGTTGTCGTTGACGACCTTCCACGCCCGCTGGCTCTGCCAGTCGAAGTCCTGCCTGCCTTCGAGTTCGGTGCGCAGCGGGGTGTTCTTCTGGCGCAGTGCCAGACCCAGCGGATTGTCCGGGCCCATCGGCACGATCTCGGTCTCGGTCGCGTACACCGTGTTCTCGGTGCCGTCGACGTCGAGATCGAGCCGCGCGACCAGGAAGTGCTGGTGGAACGGCGCGTACGTGCGGTTGTCGACCAGCGTCCCGCTCGGGTGCTCACCGCCTTCGGGGAAGTGGCTGACCACCATGATCCCGGTGGCGCGGACCTCGCACTCGATGTTGCCGTCCTGGTAGAACCGCCAGTAGACGAGGTACTCGTAGTTCGCGACCGTCACGTGCGTCGACACTGTCAGCCGCCGCATGCGGCGCACCTCGGCGCCGTCGTGGTCGACGTGCTTCCAGAGGACGGCGTTGTCCTCCTCGTGGATGCAGATCGCGTTCTCGATCGTGAACGGCACGCCGTGGCTGTCGTGGAGGACGGCGTCGAGGTACCGGATCTCGCCGAGGCAGTCGCAGCCCAGGGTGAGCGAGGTGGTCATGAACCCGATGCCCCACTCGCCGATGTCGAAGGCGGTGCGGCGGTAGTGATCGGGGCTGGTGTCGCGGTACGGCACCGCCATCTCCGCGAACGACATCCGGTTCGCGATCGAACGCACCCGGCCGTTGTCGTTGTACGTCACCGCGTGCAGGGTCATGCCCTCGCGGTAGTTGAACCCCACCCGCAGCGACCAGTTCTGCCATTCGAGTTTGTTGCCCTCGAGGGTGAACGACGGTCCCTCCGGCTGGACGATGTCCAACGCCTTCAACGGCGGCCGGGTGCTCGCGTTCCGGATCCGCTCCGGGATGTGGCGGGGCACGTACTCGCCCATGACCTCGGGACGTTCGACGCTGAACGTGTCCTCGATCTCGAGCAGTTCCATCTTGTTGACGTCGATCACACAGTGGAAACCGTTGACCGGGCCCGCATACGGGTTGGCGCCCTCGGCCGACCGCACCCAGGTGTCCGACCACCCGAGCCGGCGGCCCCTGTACTTCTCCGGGGTCACCGCGTCGCCGTACGTCCACACGTCCATGAACACCAGGCTCATGTCCGTGATCCCGCGTTTCGCGAGCGCGGCGATCACGTCCGGGTGCCCGCGGAGGAAGGCGTCGGCCTCTTCCCATTCGTCGACCGTGAAATTGGCCTGGACGTCCGGGATGTGCTGCCAGGAGACCACGTTGTCTCCGGTCAGCGAGACGAGCGCCTTATAGGTGTCTCCGCTGCCGCGGTCGAAGCACACGACGATCGCCCGGCGGTCCGGGACGGTGCCCGAACTGTCGAACGCCGACACCGCGGCCTTGTCCGGTTCGGCGAGTTCGATCGACGCGAACCGCCAGCCGTCCCCGACCCCGTGTTCCCGGGCGAGGACGGCCGCGGCCTTCGCGAATTCGTCCGCCCCCAAGGGGTCCAGAGGATGGAACGTGCCGGTGGTCGTCCGGGTCATGATGTCTCCTCTGGTCGATGGGTGGGCGGTTCGTTCTCGTGCGCCTTTCCGGTAGTGGTGGCTACCGAAAAGGCGCACGGGTCAGACGAGCGAGCGCACGATCTGCTCGATCACGGTCAGGGCGTCGTCGAGCAGGTCGTCGCCGATCACCAGCGGCGGAAGCAGCCGGATGACGTTGCCGTACGTACCGCATGTCAGCAGAATGACACCTTGTTCGAGCGCACGGGCGGCAATGGCCTTCGTCAGTTCCGCGTCCGGCTCGGTCGTGCCGGGCTTGACGAACTCCATCGCGAGCATCGCGCCGCGTCCACGCACCTCACCGATGACCCCGACCTCGGCGGCGAGGGCCTGCAGCCGCGGCAGGGCCAGGTCGCCGATGTGCTGTGCGCGACCGGGCAGGTCGAACTTCCGCATGCTGTCGATCGCGGCGAGCGCGGCGGCACACGCGACGGGGTTGCCGCCGTACGTGCCACCCAGTCCGCCGGGGTGCACCTTGTCGAGGAGTTCGGCGCGGCCCGTGATCGCGGACAGCGGCATGCCGCCCGCCATGCCCTTGGCCATCGTGATGATGTCCGGGACGATCTCCTCGTGCTCGCACGCGAACCAGGCGCCGGTGCGGGAGAAGCCGGTCTGCACCTCGTCGGCGATGAACACGACACCGTTGGCGCGGGCCCACTCCACCAGGGTGGGGAGGAATCCTTCGGCGGGAACGATGAATCCGCCCTCGCCCTGGATCGGCTCGATGATGATCGCCGCGAGCGAATCGGCGCCGATCTGCTTCTCCATCTGGCTGATGGCGCGCTGAGCGGCCTGCTCGCCGGTCAGTCCGTCCTGGTCCCGGTACGGGTAGGACATCGGGAGCCGGTACACCTCGGGCGCGAACGGGCCGAAGTGGGCCTTGTAGGGCATCGACTTGGCGGTGAGGGCCATCGTGAGGTTCGTGCGACCGTGGTAGGCGTGGTCGAATGCGACGACGGCGTCGCGGCCGGTGGCGAGGCGGGCGACCTTGATCGCGTTCTCCACCGCCTCGGCGCCCGAGTTGAACAGGACGGTGCGCTTCTCGTGATCGCCGGGGGTGAGGGCGGCGAGTTCCTCCGCCACGCGGACGTAGCCCTCGTACGGGGTGACCATGAAACAGGTGTGGGTGAAGTGCCCGACCTGCTCCCGGACCGCCTCGGCGACGGCCGGATCGGACGCGCCCACGCTGGTGACGGCGATGCCCGAGCCGAGGTCGATGAGGGAGTTGCCGTCGACGTCGACGACCACACCACCGTCGGCATCCGCCGCGTACACGGGGACGCTGGAGCCGACGCCCGCGGCCACGGTGGCGCGGCGACGTGCGGTGAGGGCCGCCGACTTCGGGCCGGGGAGCTCGGTGACCAGGGCGCGCTTCTGCGGCAGCCGGTACTGGATGTCGTTCATGATGGTGCAGTCCTCAAAGGTCGTGACGTGGATGGATGGGTGGGAGCGACATCAGTCGTTGGAGCTCATGACGTGCTTGATGCGGGTGTAGTCCTCGACGCCGTAGCCGGAGAGGTCCTTGCCGTAGCCGGAGTACTTGAATCCGCCGTGCGGCATCTCGGCGACCAGCGGGATATGGCAGTTGATCCAGACGGCACCGAAATCGAGTGCGGCCGAAAGTCGTTGCGTGACGCCGTGATCGTTGGTCCACACGCTCGACGCCAGACCGTACCGGACGTCGTTGGCGAGGGTCACGGCCTCCTTCTCGTCGGAGAAGCTCTGCACGGTGAGGATGGGACCGAACGTCTCCTCCTGCACGATGTCGTCCCGCTGGTCGACTCCGGTGATCACGGTCGGTTCGAAGAAGAAACCCTGCTCTCCCGAACGCTTTCCGCCGGTGACGATCTTCGCCGACGTGGGGAGTTCGGCGATCTTCGAGCTGACCGCGTTGAAGTGGTTGACGTTGTTGAGCGGGCCGTAGAACGTGTCCGGGTCGTCCGGCAGGCCGGGCTTGAGCGTCTCGGCCTTGCGGACGAGGGCGTCGACGAGCTGGTCGTGGATGGACTCGTGGACGAGGACGCGGGTGGCGGCGGTGCAGTCCTGGCCGCCGTTGAAGAAGGCGGCCTCGGCGATGCCGCTCGCGGTCTTCTCGATGTCGACGTCGCCGAAGACGATCGCGGGAGCCTTGCCGCCCAGCTCGAGGTGGGCACGCTTGAGCTGGCGTGCGGCGGAGACGGCGACGGCGATGCCCGCCCGCACGGATCCGGTGATCGACACCAGGCCGAGGGCGGGGTTCTCCACGAGAGTGGCGCCGGTCTCGCCGTTGCCGAGGACGACGTTGAAGACACCGTCCGGGAGGATCCCCTTGGTCAGCCGGGCCAGGACGAGCGTGCTGTTCGGGGTGGTGTCGCTCGGCTTGAGGACGATCGTGTTGCCCGCGGCGAGCGCGGGGCCGATCTTCCACAGGGCCATCATGAACGGGTAGTTCCACGGGGTGACCTGACCGACGACGCCGATCGGCTCGCGGCGCACGTAGGACGTGAAGCCGTCCATGTACTCGCCGGCGGCCTTGCCTTCGAGCATGCGGGCCGCGCCCGCGAAGAAGCGGAGCTGGTCGGCGCCCACCTTGATCTCTTCGTCGGCGATGACCTGCTTGGGCTGTCCGGTGTTGCGGCACTCGGCCTCGACGAGTTCGTCGCTGTGCGCCTCGATCGCGTCGGCAAGCTTCAGCAACGCGGTCTGCCGCACGCTCGGAGTGGTCTTGCCCCACGTGACGAACGCCCGCTCGGCAGCCTCGACGGCCGCGTCCACGTCGGCCTTGGTGGAGACGGGCGCCCGCCCGACGACGCTCTCGTCCACAGGGTTGATCAAGTCCAGCGTCTCCGTCGCGGATGAGGCGACGAACTCACCGTTGATGTAGTTCTCGAGTACGTCGATCGACATCGGTACCGGTTCCTCTCGTGGGGTCGAAACTCGTGGTCCGCAGCGGTCCGTCGGTGGAACGGTCCGACCGGGGCCCGGAGTTGCAGAACATCTGAAAACAAGTGTGCGCTGTCTCACAAGCCGGAGGCAGCTGACAAAATGGTGAAAGACGCGCCCCCCGCCGCGCCGAGTTGTCCAATCCGGCGTCACCCGTGCGAGCAGGTGTGCCCGGCCGCTCCGGAACCGGCGAACGGCACGTCCGCGGGGGCGCTCGCGACGGTGGCGTCGTGCACGACCTCGCCGCCGACGAGGGTGAGGTCGGCCCGCTGGTCCAGCAGGTCTCCGGGTTCGAGCGCGTAGAGGTCCGCCGACCAGACGACCAGGTCGGCGTGGGCGCCGGGACGGATCACCCCGAGGTCGTCCTCGGCGTGCCAGGCCCACGCGCCGCCGCGGGTGTACGCCCGCAACGCCGAATCCAGGTCCATCCGTTCGTGCGGAGTCCAGTCGGTGCGGCCGTCCAGACCCGAGCGGGTCAGCGCGGAGTAGAGGCCGATGAGCGGATCCATCTCCCCGACCTGCCAGTCGCTGGAGAACGCCAGCGCCGCCCCCGACTCGGCGAGCGAACGGAAACGCCACGCCCGGTCCCACCGGTCCTCCCCGACGTTCTCCATCCACGTCCCCGCGACGAGGTCGGGCGAGCAGTGCCGCGGCTGCATCGCCGCGACGACGCCGAGGTCCCGGAACCGGGGAAGGTCCTCGGGATGCAGGCACTCGACGTGAACGATGCCGTGCCGCCGGTCGATGGTGCCGTTCACACGGGCCGCGTGCTCGATCGAGTCGAGCGCCAGCCGGATGCCCCAGTCGCCCGTCGCGTGCGTGTGCGTCTGGAAACCGAGACGGTCGAGTTCGGTGAGCATCGCGGTGAACTCCTGCGGCGGCAGGCTCGGCGCCCCGCGGTGGCCCGGCCGGTTCGCGTAGTCGGCGAGCATGGCGGCGGTGTGCGGCTCGATCACGTCGTCGGCGTACAGCTTGACCGGCCCGAGCCGGAGCATGTCGTCGACCGGCGCGCCGTCGACGGCCTCCCGCAGGTCCCGGCGGAACGCGGCGTCGGCGCCGACCGGGTGGAACAGGGCGGTGATCACCCGTGAATGCATCCGCCCCTCGGCGCGCGCCCGGTACATCAGGTCGAGTTCGGCCAGCGGGACCTGCGGTTCGACGACGGTGGTGATGCCGCACGCGGTCGCCATCTCCAGGCTGGACGTGATCCTCCGGTACCGGCGGTCGGGGGAGTACATCGGGATGTCGCGCTGCAGACCGGCCAGACCGGCCCGCGTCATCGCGCTGGTGTAGAAGTCCGTGACCCAGCCGGTTGGCAAGCCGTTTCCGTCGAATTCCGGACGTCCCCAGGGGATCCGGGTGCCGCGGTCGATGCCGAGCTTCCGCAGCGCGGCGTCGTTCAGCCACACCGAGTGCTGGTCGTAGGTGGTGATGAAGACCGGGCGGTCCGTGAGGCCGCGGAGGTCGTCGGCGTTCGGCCTGCGCCCGGTCACCACGGAGTACACGGCGTTCTCGGCGCAGATCCAGTCGAGGTCGGGGCGGGCGGCCGCGTGTGCGCCGATCCGCCGCCGGACCTCCGTGAGGTCCTGTGCGCCTTCGAGACTCACCGCGTCGGGGTGGAAGCCGAGGAGCAGGTGGTTGTGGCTGTCGACGATGCCGGGGGTCACCAGCCGGCCGTGCAGGTCGATGGTCCGCCGGGCCGCCGGGGCGTCCTCGGTGGTCCCGACGTACCGGATCCGGCCGTCCGCGATGCCGACGGCCTCGGCCCGGCCGGGCGCGTCGAACGTGCGGACGACGCCGTTGTTCAGCAGCAGGTCGAGCATCAGCAGGTCTCCTCGGGGGCGGCGTCGAGCAGCAGCAGGTGGGTGTTCTTGCGCGGTCGCAGGTACAGGGCGAAATAGACGAAACCGGCGGCGACGAGTCCCAGGGAGATGCCGAGACTGAGCCACTGCTCCGGGTCGAGCAGGGTGACGACGAAGACGAGACCGAGTGCGGCGATGCAGATTCCCGGGGCGAGCGGCCACAACGGCATGCGGTAGCCGGCTCGGGTGGTTCCGCCGCGGCGGTGGTTGATCGCGGCCAGCGCGATGAACAGGTAGGTGAACGTCAGGGTCGACCCGGTGGCGGTGAGCAGGACGTCCAGCGGGACGAAGCACGCGGCGAACGCGATGGCGCCCATCACGACGGTGGCGAGCACGGGGACACGGCCCTTGGTGCTGACGGCCTGCAGCGGCGCCGCGACGGTCTCGGGGAGGGCGCGATCGCGCGCGGCGGCGTAGAGGAGCCGGCCCGCCTGCAGCGTGATCGCGATGATCGCGTTGATCACGGCGAGGGCGATCGAGAGCATGACCACCATGGCGACGGCGTGACCGGCGCGTTCGGTGAGGAAGGCCTCGACGGGGAGGTCGGATCCGAAGAGTTCGGTCTGCGAGCGGGCGCCGACCATGATGGCGATCAGCGGGACGAGTTCGGTGGCGACGGTGATCACGGCGCTCCAGATCACGGCCTTCGCGATCGAGCGGGCGGCGTTCTTGGTCTCCTCGGCGAAGTACACGGCGCCGCCGTACCCGTTGTACGCGAAGATTCCCTGGGTGACGGCGAGCATCAGTCCGGAGATCGCGAGGGGTGCGAGCCGGCCGGTGGACGTGTCGAGGACCTCCGGGCTGAGCAGGCTCGACAGCGGCCGTTCCATGTGGACGAAACCGAGGACGGTGAGCAGGGCCAGTGCCGCCATCTCGACGCCCAGGAAGACCCCGGTGAGCCACGCGTTCGTCCGGATGTCGAAACACGCGGTCACGGTGGTGATCACGACGACGACCAGTGCGGTCTGCTGCGGCGACAGTCCGTGGATCGCGACGCCCAGATAGTCGGCGACGCCGAGGGCGAAGACCGCGATGATCAGCGGCAGCGAGATGAGACTGATGAAGAACGTGGCGACGCCGAAGGCCGGTCCGAGTGCCCGCGACACCAGCGAGTAGTCGCCGCCCGCAACGGGATACGCGGAGGCGAGTTCGGCGTAGCAGAAGGCGATGAGGATGCTGACGATGCCGGCGATGAGGAACGCCCAGAAGACGCCGGTGCCGAACAGGGCGAGGGCGGAGCCGCCGAGGATGAAGACGCTCGACGCCGGTGAGATCGAGGACAGGGTGATCAGGATGTTTCCGCCGACGCCGATGCTCCGCGAGAGTGAGGCCTCGTAGGCGTCCGGGGCGGCGGGGGGAGTGGCGGTGGGCGGCCGGGCGGTCTGGTCCATGAGCTGTCCGTTCGGGGAGGGTGAGGGGGTGAAATAGTTTTTTTGACAGACACGTCAAACAACTGGGCCGAGTGTCACAGATCACGTCGGCTACTGTCAACGCCATGGCACGACCGAACACTCAGAAGCAGCGGCGGTCCGAACTCGTCGAGGCCACGCTGCAGGCGGGATCCGCACACGGACTGCGGTCCCTGTCCCTGACCGACGTGGCGAAGCGGGCGGGCCTGACACGCGGTGCGCTGCTCTACTATTTCGACGACCTGAATGCGCTTCTCGCCGAGGCCCATCGGGCGGGCACCGAGCGCTACTGCGATCAGCGCGACGAGGCGGTGGCCGCCCAGACGTCGTACGCCGCCAAGTTGAGGACGGCCATCGACGCGGGCCTGCCGAGCGGGCCCGACGACACCCTGATGCGGCTGCTCTACGAATTCGACTTCATGTCGGGCACTTCGACGCTGCACGACGAACTGGTCCGGAAGATGTATCTGCGGCAACTCGCGACGTACCGCGCGATCCTCGGCGACGGACACGCGTCGGGGGAGTTCGCCGTGAACGGCGACATCGACCAGGCAGCCATGAACCTGGTGGCCCTCGAGGACGCGTACGGTCTGCACATCGTCGGGGGAAACAGCCTCATCACCGTCGACGCCGCCCGAACGGCCATGCTGGGATTCTGCGAACAGATCGGCTGCGGCGTCGCGAAAGACGCCGCAGCCGAACGGGACTGACCGGAACGGCTACGCCGGGAAGCTGCCCGCCACCTCGGCTTCGTGGCGCACCGCGCCGGCCACCACGGTCAGCTGCACCCGTGCGGTGAGCAGAAAATCGGCGCCCGCGGTGAACGGATCCCCGTCGAGGACCACGAAATCGGCGGCCTTGCCCTCGACGAGCTGACCGGTGAGGTCGTCCCAGCGGCACGAGTAGGCGGCGTCGCGGGTGGCGTGCGCGAGCGCGTCCGCCATCGGCAGCGCGTACTCGGGCAGGTTGGGCGCGAGCGCCGGATCGATCGCGGACTTGCGCGTCGTCGCGATGTACATGTTGGGCAGCGGGGGGTGCGGTGCGGTGGGGGCGTCGGACCCCAGCGCGAGGACGGCGCCCGCCGCCGTCATCTCGGGCCACGGGAACGCCCGCTCGACCCGATGGTCGCCCAGCATCGCCCGCCAGTTCTCCTGGATCGCCGGATCGGCGTGCACCGGCTGCATCGAGGCGACGACGCCGAGTCGCGCGAGCCGCTGCACGTTGTCCTCCGTGATCGTCTCCAGGTGCTCCATCCGGTGCCTGCGCGGGCGAATCCCGTTGGCGACGAACGCGTATTCGAGCGCGTCGAGCGCGATCTCCGACGCCTCGTCGCCGATGGCGTGCATCGCCACCTGCAGTCCGGCGGCGTCGGCAGCGGCGACCACCGGTGCCAGCGAGGCGAGGTCCCAGATCGGTTCGGCGTTCGTGCCGTCCGAGTACGGTTCCTTCATGGCGGCGGTGCAGCTGTCGATGACGCCGTCGATGATGACCTTGATCCCGGCCATTCGCAGCCAGGGGCCCTGCAGCCGCTGCTGGAATTGCGCCGCCTCGTGCACCTGGCGGACGTTGTCCTCTTCCGAATCGGTTCGTTCGATCAGCCAGTGCCCGGCCACCCGGAGCGGCAGCGTGCCGTCGCCTGCGGCCAGTGCGCGTTCGAGCGCCGCGACCTCGTCCGCGCCGAGCGCCATGTCGACCGCCCCGGTGACGCCGTCGGAGAGATACTGCTCGAACGCGGCCGCGAGGGCGGTGTCCCGTTCGTCGTTGCTGATCACTTTCGCGAGGGCGGGCCACACGATCTGGGTCACCGCCGTCTCGAACAGCATGCCGGTGGCCTCGCCGGTGACGGGATCGCGCTCGATGCGGCCGCCGATCGGGTCGGGGGTGTTCGCGTCGATGCCGAGTTCGCGTACCGCGGCGGTGTTCACCCACGCCGAGTGCACATCGTTGGAGTCGAGGTAGACGGGTCGGTCGGCTTCGGCCGCGTCGATCATCTGACGCGTCGGCGGGTGCCCGTCGAGTGCGGAGAACAGCCAGCTGCGGCCGAGGAGCCGGGGCGCGTCCGGGTTCTCGGCGGCGAACCGGCGGATGCGGTCCTGGATGTCGGTCAGGTCGGCGGCGCTCTGCAGGTCCACCTTCTGCAGGGCCTGTCCCATCATCAGCAGGTGGGTGTGGGCGTCGATGAAACCGGGCAGGACGAACGCCCCGCCGAGGTCGACGACGTGGGCGTCGCCGGACAGCGTGTCGGCGGTCGCGGTGTCGCCGACGTACGTGAGGCGGTCGCCCCGGACGATCATCGACTCGGCCCAGGCCGGTTCGGCGGCGGTGAAGATCCGGCCGCCGCGGTAGTGGGTCGTGTCCGTGTTCATGGTGTTCTCTCTTTCCGTCAGACGACGACCGAGGTGGTGTACCGGGCAGTGGGATCCTGTCCGGGTGACGCGGAGGCCTGCTCGGTGCGCGTCGACAGGCGGGCGATCCAGACGATCGGCACGAGCAGGACGAGGCTGATGCCCGCCAGGACGAAGCCGAACGCGGCGTACCCGACGGCGCCGGTCACGAGCGTGCCGAAGAGCGGGGCGAACGCCGATCCCACCAGATACGTGCCGAGGAGTGGGGCGGACCAGCGGCCGGACGAGTCCAGCGCGGCGGCGATGGCCACCACGTAGATGAAGGCCGCGGCGTACACCGTGTTCCAGGCGATGATGAGCACCAGGTACGTCGTCGAATC
This sequence comes from Rhodococcus sp. NCIMB 12038, assembly GCF_002165735.1. Taxonomy (NCBI): domain Bacteria; kingdom Bacillati; phylum Actinomycetota; class Actinomycetes; order Mycobacteriales; family Nocardiaceae; genus Rhodococcus; species Rhodococcus sp. NCIMB 12038. The sequence goes on along the minus strand of NZ_NHML01000013.1, from coordinate 167,657 downwards.
GGTGGCCAGGCAGGAGCCCAGCTTGAGGGCCGCGCCGAGTCCGAGGAGGACGGCGGTGGGGACGGTGCGGCCGAGGCGCGAACCGAGCGCCGTGAGGACGAGGGCGGCGCCGATGCCGCCCGCGGTGGACAGGCTGAGGGCCAGACCCATCTGCTGTTCGGTCAGGGACGCGTGTTCGGCGCCCATGATGCCCGACACCGCCCACAACGAGTCCTCGCCGATCGCCCAGATCGCGAAGAGCACGAGGAGGGAGAAGCCGGCGACGGCCAGTTTCTTCTCGGTGACGCCCTGGGGCAACGGGGTTCGCGTGTGTGCCGCGCTCGGCTCGTCGTCGTCCTCGTTGACGGCGGGGGCGGACGGCAGCCAGGTGATCGTGAACACCGTCGCCAGCGCCAGCACCGCGACGATCCCGAAGGCGTTGGTCATGTGCAGGCCGAGGATCGGGATCAGCGCGAGGACTCCGGTGACCGCGGTGCGGTTGACGAGCCCGTTGATCCCGGACACCCGGTTCGGATTGTTCAGCGCGGCCAGGGCGGCCCCGCCGACCGCGACCGCGCCACCGGCGCCGATCCCGCCGACGATGACGGCGGCGCACGCGACCGGCGCGGAGTGGACGAGGGCGGCGACGCCGAACCCGGCGGCCATCACGACGAGGCTGACGCGGCCGAGTAGGTGGCGTGAGCGGCCGGCGGCCCAGCGGGTGGTCGCGAGGCAGACGAGCGCGGTGGCGAGCAGCGAGCCGGTGAGGACGGCGCCGGCGACGGTCTGGGTGACGCCGAGGTCGTCGACCATCGCGATGATCATGAGCGGGATGAGATTGGCCGTGATGTAGCCGACGACGAAGACGCTGAAGGTGGCGATACCGCGGCCGAGAGTCAGGGGGACGCGGACGGCGGCGGTCACGTGGGATTCCTGGGGTGGGACAACGACAACTCCGGGTCTCGGGTGGCGGCCCGCGTGAGACGTGGGTCACTTAGCGAATGGGATTCGTTAAGTATGCGGAGGGTGTGCCCCGGGCGCAAGAGGGCAAACGAACTTGATTCGTTAATGTTGCGTTTCGGCGTTGTTCGAGGTCGGCGTCTGACACAATGGAGTAGTCGTCCGTGCTCAGCTGGCCAACTTGTCCAGCGCAATCCCGATTCCGACCGGTCAGGGTGGCACGGACCCGACCGCACACTGCGCAGGAGCCGACATGACCGTTCCCGTTCGCTGGATGTTGTCCCAGCCGGACCTGGCTCTCGAACTGAAGGGTGGCGCCGCCGGTCTCGGCAACGAGATCACGTTCGCCCACACCACCGAACTGCAGGACCCCTTCCGCTGGCTCTCCGGCGGCGAACTGCTCCTCACCACCGGTATCCGGCTGCCGCTGACGGCCGCCGACCGGGGGCGGTACCTGCGCGGACTCGGCGAAGCCGGGGTGGCGGCCGTCGGGTTCGGCACCGGACTCTCCCATCCGGAGGTGCCCGAGGACCTCGTGATCGTCGCCGACGAGATCGGGCTGCCGCTGCTCGAGATTCCGCTGCCCACTCCGTTCGCGGCTGTGGTCAAGAGGGTCATGAACCGTCTTGCGGAGCAGGAGTACGAGGCGGTGCTGCGCGCGTCCCGGGCCCAGCCGCGGATGACCCGCGCCGTCATCCAGGGCGGCACCGGCGCCACCGTCCGCGAACTCGCCGTCGCCACGGCGTCCACCGTCCTGCTCCTCGACCTGTCCGGCCGGGTGCTGGAGGCGCATCCTGCGCAGCCCGCGGAGGACGTCCTCGGGGAACTGCGCGACGTGCTGGAGGCGGGCACCGGCGGGGCGTCGAGCAGCGTGTCTCTCGCGCGCTCGGGCGCGTCGATCACGGTGCAGCAGATCAGCGTCGGCAGCACCCCGCACGGCCACCTCGCCGTGATCAGTCCCACCGCGCTCAGCCACGTGGACCAGATCCTGCTCGGGCACGCGAACTCGTTGCTCGCGTTGGATTTCGAGAAACCGGTGCGGCTCCGGACAGCACAGAACCGGCTCAATTCGCACGCCCTCGGCCTGCTGCTCACCGAGGACCGCGACCTCGCGCCCGCGTGGTCACAGATCCGGCACGCCGCGGACGCGGACGGGATGATCCGCGGACTCACGGTCGTGGCGGAGACGCCGGCGCTCGCGGAACGGGCGGAGTCGGCGGTCGCGGTGGCCATGAACAAGGCCGGACGGCAACTGTTCTCGCGCAGGCACGATGCGCGGGTCACCGTGCTGCTGCGCGGAACCGACGACGTGGACTTCGCGCGGGCGATGCTGCGCAGTCTGTCCGCCCCGGAGCGGAAGGCGATCCGTGCCGGGCTGAGCGGGCGGCGGGAGATCGCCGGACTCGTCGCGGCCATCGAACAGTCCCAACTGGCCGCGTCGGCCGCCGAGGCGGGCGCGGATCCGCTGGAATTCGCGGCGCTGACCGGCAGCGCGCTGCTCGCGTTCAGTTCGACGCGGGAGGTGCTGAACTCGCTGGCGGACACGATGATCTCGCCGATCGACGACTACGACCGCACCAACGGCACCGAACTGCTGGGGTCGCTGCGGGCGTTCCTCGAGGCGAACGGGCACTGGGAGTCGGCGGCGGCGACGATGGGCGTGCACCGGCACACGCTGCGCAGCCGCATGGCGCGGATCGAGTCGCTGATCGACTGCAGGCTGGACGTGGCGCGGGTACGCGCCGAACTGCTGCTCGCGATCATCGCCCGGCAGTCGTGACTGCCGGGCGATGACCGGACGGGATTACTTTCCGAGGCGGGCGACGATGTCCGCGGCGGTGCGCTGACCCATCCGGACGGCGCCGTCGACGTGCTGGTAGCCCTCGGCGGCGATGTCCGAGCAGGAGAAGTGGAACGGTCCGACCGGTGTCCGCGTGTCCTTGCCGTACCGGTGCAGGCCACCGAGGTCGAAGCTCGCGGCGTACGCGCCCCGGGTCCATTCCTCGGAGCCCCAGTCGGACTCGTAGTACACGACCGGCTCGGCGGCCTTCGGTCCGAGGTAGCGGGCGAGGGAACCGACGATGGTGGCGCGGCGCTCCTCCTCGCTCAGTGCGAACATCGCGTCGGCCTTCTCGTCCGACACGAACGCGACGAGGGTGCCGCGGGTGTCCTCGTGGTTGGTGTTGTCGTACACCTCCTGCACGACCTCGGAGGCGCCGAATCCGGTGCCGGACAGGCCGTCCGCGCGCCAGAACGGGGTCTCGTACACGGCGTGCACCTTGATGACCAGTCCCAGCGACTGGTGCTGGTGCATCTGGTGCTGGCGGCGCGGCAGCGGCGGGTCGTAGGAGATGCGGGAGTACAGGTTCGGCGGGACGGCGAGGATCACGCGGGAGGCCTCCACGCGAATGTCCCCGTCCGCCAGTACCACCGCGCCGTCCTCGCTCCACCGGACGGTGCGCACGGGGGCGTTCAGGAAGACGTCGTCGCCGAGGGCGGCCGCCATCCGGATCGACACCTGCTGCATGCCGCCGATGACCCGCTTGTCGAGGATGAAGTCCTCGTCCACCAGGTGCGAGAACGATCCGGCGGACGCGGCCATCAGCACCGCCTGCAGCGCGGAGAACGCGTGCGCGGGCTTGGTCAGCATGCCGCCGGCGATGAACAGGCCGATGTTGTCGCGGGCCTCGGCGTCGTCGGACTGCTCGATCAGCCAGTGCTTGAACGAGATCGTGTCCAGTTCGCGGGCCAGCGGATGCGCCCACGGCTCCTCGGCCCCGATCTGCGCGGCGAGGTCGTCGAGGATCTGGACCAGGCGGTCCATCTCCTTGCGAGTGGTCTCGTCGACGGGGAACGACTCACCGGTGTAGCGGGTGCGGTCGCCTGCTGCCGAGATGTAGACGGATTCGCCCTCGCGGTACCGGTCGAACGTCTCGAGTCCGAGTTCGTCGAGCAGCGAGATCAGCGCCGTCTGGTCGGGGGACACCCACTGGCCGCCGATCTCCAGCATCGCGCCGTCGATGGTGTCGGTCCAGGTGCGGCCTCCGACGCGGTCGCGCGCCTCCAGGACGGCGACGGACAACCCCGCCTTACGCAGCGCCGTTGCTGCGGCCAGGCCGGACGGGCCTGCGCCGATGATGGCGACATCACGTTGGAGAGTAGGCACTTTCGAGCTCCTTTGGTTGAAGTGCTGATCGGTTCGGGAAAGGTGGTTCTGGTCAGCAGCGGGTCAGCGCGAGCGACAGTTCGGCGTCGATGACACAGATGCTCGAGTTGTCCACGCGGTCGAGGCTGCGCAGTTCGCCGAGCATCTGTGCCAGGCGGTCCGCGGCGGTGGTGTGTTCGGTGAGCCAGTGGGCGACGGCGTCGGCGGCGGTCGTCGCGGGCGAGGCGCCGCGCAGGACGAGCCCGATCAGGCCGTGCCAGTGCTCCTGGAGGTTGTCGACGAGGACGGCACCCGCCATGGCCTCCCAGTAGGCGGTCCCGGTCTCGCCGACGGAGAATCGTTCCGACAGCCAATCGAGGCCCACCACGCGGCCGAATTCGCGGTACGTCTCGGCCACCTGGGTGATCGGCACGTCCAGCGACTGCGCAGTGGTCTCCAGGGCGAAGGCCTGCGCCAGGATCCGCAGCGTGGCCAGGTCCTGCGCCGGCGCACCGGTGAGGCGTGGCAGCGCGGCCGTGAGTTCCTGGACCGGCTTCGCGAAGCGCTCGATCAGCTCTTGCGCATCCGTTCCACGGTGCCGCAGCAGCCACGACGTGGTGCGCTCGATCAGGTCCTGGATGCCGAAGTGCAGGTTCAGCCGGGTCCGGTGCGACGCGCCGGGCAGCGTGAGGACCTCGTTCCACAGGCGGTCGATGTCGAACACCTGCCGCACCACCGCGTACGCGACGGTGATCTCGGGGGTGCCGACGCCGAGCCGCTCCTCCAGTCGGTGGATCAGGCCCGGTCCGACACGGTCGATCATGTCGCCCGCCACGATGACGGCCACGATTTCCCGGGCGAGCCGGTGCCCGCTGATCTGACGGGGGACGCGTTCGCGGATGGGGGCCGGGAAGTAGTCGGCGAGCACACCGTCGAATACCGCGAAGTCGAGCACGGGGGAGGCGAGCAGTTCGGTGACGACGAGGTTCTTCGACTGCGCGAGCAGAACGGCGATCTCCGGCCGGACCAGTCCCTGGCCCGCGCGGTGCCGCGCGGACAGTTCCGCCGCCGACGGCAGGACCTCCGCGGCCCGGCTGATGCCGGCGTCCCGCTCGAGGTTCTCGATCAGCCGCTCGTGGCGTCCGAGGAGGAACGGGGCGTGGACCTCGGCCAGGCTGATCGCGAGAGTCTGGGAGGCGGCGTCGGCGAGCACCGATTCGCCGATCTCGTCCTGGACCCGGGCGAGCAGCGTGTTCCGTTCCGCCGCGGGGAGTTCGCCGACCGCGACGGCGGCGTCCAGCGCGACCTTGAGGTTCACTTCCCGATCCGACGTGGCGACGCCGGTGGCGTTGTCGATGAAGTCGGCGTTGATCCGGCCGCCGTTCAGCGCGTACTCGATCCGGGCGCGCTGGGTGAGACCGAGGTTGCCGCCCTCGCCGATCACCGCGGCGCGCACATCGCGCGCCTCGACCCGGACGGCGTCGTTGGCCGGGTCGGCCGCGTCGGCGTGCCCCTCGGTGGACGCCTTGACGTACGTGCCGATTCCGCCGTTCCACAACAGGTCCACGTCCGCGGTGAGCAGAGCCTTCACGACCTCGTGCGGGGGGAGTTCGGTCGCGGTCACGCCGAGCCGTTCACGCACCTGCGGCGACAGCGGGATCTTCTTCGCGGTCCGCGGCCACACACCGCCACCCGCCGAGACGAGGCTGCGGTCGTAATCGTCCCAACTGCTGCCGGGCACCGCTGCGAGGCGCTCGCGTTCGCGGTAGGACGCCTCGGAATCCGGTTCGGGATCGAGGAAGATGTGCCGGTGGTCGAACGCGCCGACCAACCGGATGGCGCGGCTGAGCAGCATGCCGTTGCCGAACACGTCCCCGGACATGTCGCCGATGCCGACCACGGTGAACGCGTCCGTGTCGACGTTCTTGCCCATCTCCGCGAAATGCCTGCGCACCGAGACCCATCCGCCGCGCGCCGTGATGCCCATCGCCTTGTGGTCGTAGCCGGCGGACCCGCCGGACGCGAATGCGTCACCCAGCCAGAACCCGCGTCGCGTCGCGATGCTGTTGGCCAGATCGGAGAACCGGGCCGTCCCCTTGTCGGCCGCCACCACCAGATACGGGTCGGACTCGTCGTAGATCACCGTGTCGCGCGGATGCACGACCTCGCCGTCGACGATGTCGTCGGTGACGTCGAGCAGTCCGTCGATGAAACTCGTGTACGCCGCGCGGACCGCGTCCGGGGTCGTCTCGGTGCGCACCACGAACGCGCCCTTCGCGCCCATCGGGACGATCAGCGAATTCTTCACGTGCTGCGTCTTCATCAGACCCAGCACCTCGGTGCGGAAGTCGTCCTTGCGGTCCGACCAGCGCAGGCCGCCGCGGGACACCGGACCGCTGCGAACATGGCTGCCCTCGACGATCGGTGAGTGCACGAAGATCTCGCGGTACGGCGTCACGGCCGCGGACAGCGACAACAGCGACGGGTCGATCTTGAAGGCCGCGGGGGCGGCGCTGATCGTGCGGTCGTGGCGGAACCAGTTGGTGCGCAACACCGCCGAGGTGAACGACAGCAGTCCGCGCAGCAGCCGGTCCTCGTCCATCGTCGCGGTGCGGTCGATCGCGGCGAGCAGCACCCGCTCGGCGTCCGCTGCGGCGCTCTCACGGTCGGAGCCGGCGACGGCGGGATCGAACCGGGCGGTGAACAGGTCGCGGAATCCGCGCACGAAATCGTTGTGCCGCAACAGGATCGCGACGATGTTCGGTTCCGACAGTCCCAGCCCCACCTGCCGGAAGTACCGGCACGCCGCCCGGATCAGGACGGCGTCCGTCCACGTCAGGTTCGCCGCGGCGACGAGGCGGGTGAAGCCGTCGACCTCCAGATGTCCTGCGGCCGCGGCCTCGAACGCGTCGGAGAGCAGACCGGGAGTTTCGGCGTCCCAGGCGAAGTCGCCGGTGCTGAAGTCGAACCGGTGGACGAGCGGGCTGCCGGACTCGCCGTCCGGCAGCTGTTCGTGGGACGCGACCCGCAACCCGAGGTCGGCGAACAACGCGACCAGTTCCGCGAGCAGCGGGGTGCCCTGCGGCCACACCATCACGGCGGCCGGCTCGGGCCGTGCATCCGCGGAGTCGACGAAACGCAGCCGCGGGGTGGTACCTCCGGACGCCAGGACCGCGCTCGACACGGCGGCCTCGTCCCGGCGTGGACCGGGTGTGTCGGTCGTGCTCGGAATGACACCGGTATAGCTCATCGTGTGGCTCCTGACCCCTGATCTGACGAACGCGTGACTGGGAACCAGTGTGTCGGGGAGAGACGCACGCCACATCCGACGAAGTGGAGCGTCGTGTGTCGGTGGGCGCGACGTTTCGGCACCCGTGAGTACTTGTTAACCGCCGGCGGTTAAGAAGTACTCACAGCACGCCACGTCGAGACCGCCGCGGTGCCGAGCAGACCGCCGGTGATCACGAAGATCGACGACGTGCCCGCGACGCCCGCCGCGGCGCCCGCGGCCAGCGGAATCAGGACCTGCCCGAGCCGGTTGCCGGTCAGCCGCAGCGACAGCGCGGCGGCCCGGTTGGCGGCGGTGACGAGCCCGGCCACCCACGTCATGGTCAGGGGTTGGCCGATGCCCCAGAAGAATCCGGCGACGACGAGCAGCAGTGCCATCCCGGCCGGGTCGGGGACGAACGGCAGCAGGGCGGTGGGCAGCGCCGAGCACAGCGTCGCGGAGACCAGCAGTCTCGACCGCGGCACCCAAGTGAGCAGCCACGGCAGGAACGCGCGCGACACGATCGACGCCGCGGTGCGCGCGGTCAGCAGCAACGTCACCAACAAAACGCTGAAACCGAACTCGTGCCCGAGGACGGGGAGGTACGCGACGACGACGTCGACCGACGCCAGCACGATCAGGCTGCTGAACACGGCCGGCCGCATCCCCGTCGTCGAGATCATGCTGAACACGGACTGCCGGTCGCCGGGCGACGGTGGTCCCGCCTGCTGCGGACGTTCGCGAATCGGCCAGGCGAACGGCACCGCCGCCAGCGCCACCGCACCCATCACCGTCAACGCCAGGGTGGTCTCGACGACGCCGCCGTCCGAGCTGCCCGCCGCGATCACACCGACCAGCGGCACCCCGACGGCCTGGCCGATCGAGACGCCGAGCGTCAATCCGGCGAAACCGCGGTCCAGTTCACCCGGTGGGGAGAGGAGCGTGATGAAACCCTGCCCGGCGACGGTCACGAGGATCTGCCCGAACCCGAGGATCACGTTGCCGAGCCCGAGGACGATCAGGTCGCCGCTGACGGCGATCACCAGGACCCCGAGGGAGGTCAGCAGCACCCCGGTCCGCAGAACCGCGGCCGCGTGCCGCCGGTCCACGGCGCGTCCGATCCGGACGGCCACGAGCAGCGGCGCCAGCGAGAACAGGGCGGTGACGACGCCGATCGTGACGGCGTCGCCGCCGAGAGCGAGGACACGGTAGGAGACGAGAACGCGAACGGCGTGATAGACGGCCTGGAGGAGAGCAGTGGCAATGCAGACGTTGAGAAACCAGTGCTTCACCAGGTCAACCGTTGATCACCTGACGATTGCCGAGCGGCCCCTGCAACTGGACCTCGAGGGTGCCGAATACGGCGACGAGGATGCACATCTTGTCGGCCGCCTCCGGGAGAGTACCGGTGCGCAGCGAGATCGTCACGGTGGTGTCGGTCTCGCTCACCGTCGCGTCGGCGCCGTAACACTCCGGGGTTCCGGTGACGAAGTGGATCGCCACCTTGTTGCCGTCCGCGCGGGACCACGACTCGAACGGCGTCGGATTCGCCCGGACGATGTCGGGGCGCGATTCGAAGACGGTGCCGAAGTCGTCGCCGGGCACCTCGGAGGGAATGGGCATCCCCGACGGATTGGTCGGGCTGGGACCCACTGCGGACGCGATCTCCGGGGGAATCGTCGGTTCGTCGGTGCTCGAACCGGACCCGCATCCGGCGACGGCGAGGCAGGCCAGCACTGCGAGGGCGATTACGCGCATAAGCCACGGTAACCTCATCCCGCGAGCAGGCCGGAGACCAGCGCAATCCCCGGAATCGCAGCCAAAGTCGTGACGAACGCGGTGTCCCGGGCCATCACCGTTCCCACCCCGTACCGGCTGGCGTAGACGAAGACGTTCTGCGCCGTCGGCAGCGTCGCCACCACCACGATGGCGAACAGTTCGTGGCCGCTCAGCCCGAGCAGATAGCGTGCCATCACATAGGCCAGCACCGGTTGCACGACAATCTTGAGCACCGACGCCAGCGCGACGTCGCGACGCGGACTCGTTCCCTTCTCCAGCACCCGCACCCCGTACAGCGAGATGCCGAACGCGAGTAGTGCGCCGGGCACCGACGCGCCACCCAGGAGCCGGAACGGCTGCATCAGCGCCTCAGGCGGTGTCCAGCCGAGCAGGGCGACCAGCAGTCCCGCCGCGCCCGCCACGACGATCGGGTTCTTGAACGGCGCGGTGATCGTGTCGAGTCGCGACCCGCCCCGCCGGAGTGTGGTGACGTCGAGGATGGTGAGGGCGATGGGGGAGTACGCGATGATCTGGAACAGCAACAGCGGCGCGACGAACGACGCGTCCCCGAGCACGAACACCGCGATGGGAATGCCCAGATTCGCGGAGTTCACATACGAGGACGACAGCGCGCCGATGGTCAGTTCCGGAAGGGACCTGCGTAGCCACACCCGCGCGACGACCATGTACAGTGCGCCGACCGTCAATGCCGTGACAGCCGCGACGGCCAGTGTGGGCGAGAAGATCACGGAGAGGTCGGACGATGCGAGCGATTCGAACAGCAACGCCGGTGTGGCGACGAAGAACACCAGCCTGCCCAGGACGGACTCGCCCTCCGCGCCCAGCGTCCCACGCCGGCCGAGAATGTAGCCGATCGCGATGATCACGAATATGACGGTGAATCCCGCAACAACTCCCGACACGCTGCGGGGCACCTCCTCGACAGGGATGCCTCCTGTCGGCAAACCTTCCGAAGTCTAGTGCCAGGTATTCGGGTGAGTGACAATAGCGTCCGGTCGGGAACATCGTCTGTGTGCGCGTTCCGTCGCGCTCGAGGAGTCGCAATGCTGCGTCGTACGACCGTTCTCTGCGCGCTGTTCTGCGCGTGGACTCTTGCTTGGGGTGCCGCGCCCGTGGCGTCGGCGCTGGCCCCGCCGTCGAGCGGGGATCCCGCTCTGATCGCGCTCGCCGGGCAGGTCCTCGGGCGCAGCTACCGCGAGCACGCGAGCGTCGCGTACATCGACTCCTCCGGCACCCGGTTCGCGAACTTCGGGGCCACCGAGGACACCGACTACGAGATTGGCTCCGTCACCAAGACGTTCACCGCGGAACTGTTCGTCGACGCGGTCGCCCGCGGCGAGGTGCGGGAGGACACGAAGGTCGCGGACGTGCTGCCGCTGCAGGGCGCGCCGGTCGGCGACGTGACGCTGCTCGAATTGGCGTCCCACACGTCCGGGCTGGCGCAGTTCCCGATGAGCACGGACACCGTAGTGGCCGTCGGGAACTGGGTGGTCGCGTCCAACCCGTTCACGTACGACCCGGACACGCTGCTGGAGCAACTGCGGTCGGCGCCGCTCACCACCCGCGGCAGCTACTCCTACTCGACCGTCGGCTTCGCGCTGCTCGGCCAGGCGCTGGCCGCGGCCGCGCACACCGACTACCCGTCGCTGCTCCGCGAGCGCATGCTGTTCCCACTCGGACTGTCGCAGTCGTGGATGCCGCTCACCGCCGCCGACCTGCCCGCGGACGTCACCCGCGGATTCGACGTCCTGCACCGGTCGCAGGACCCGTGGCCGCTGGACGCGTACGCCCCCGCTGGTGGGTTGCGGTCCACGGTGAACGACATGTCGACGTACGTCCGGGCTCTGCTCGACGGCACGGTCCCGGGCAGCACGGCAATGGATCCGCGGTGGGTCGGCGCCAACTACCGGGCGCTGACGTGGTCGATCGTCCCGTTCGAAGGCCGGGACTACACGCTGCACGGCGGCGCGACGGGCGGCTTCCAGTGCACTGTCGTGCTCGACCGGGCGAACGACCGCGGGCTCGTCATTCTCACCGACACGATCGGCGGACTCGAGCAGCAGGGTCTGGAGATCCTCGCGCACACCCCCATGTGAGTGCGAAAGCGTCCCCCGGCACACTTTGTCACTCACCTGCCCGGCGTCCCCCCACGTGAGTGACGAAGTGTCCTCGGGCACGCGTTGCCACTCACCTGCGTACCCCCGCCGGGTATGTCCGGTTACAGTGGTGCCTGTGGAGGCGGCAACCGGGCGGAGGCGGATGGTCGCGGCTCGTGTCGCCCTGCTGATCGCCGTCGCCGCCGGGGTGCTCCTCATGCACAGCCTGATCGCGCCGACCGCGATCGCCGCGGTGCACGAACAACCCGCGGCCACCGCGTCCCACGCCGAGGACCCTCACGGATGTGGCGGGGACGGCTGCGAGCAACCCCATCTCACCGGCCACCAGTGTGCCGGTGTGGTCGTGGTTATCGCCGCGCTGACGTCGGCGATGCTGCTGTGGTGGCAGTCCGCGGATCCTGCGGCGCGACGGTCGCGGGTGAGCGCCGGCCGGGTGCAGTCGGGGCGCGGCCCGCCGCCGTGGACGGTGTTGTCGTTGGCGGAACTCTCGATTCTGCGGGTGTGACAGGGAGCCCGGGGCGTGTGCCCCGGCGGATCCGACTGTCATTTTCCGAGCTGATTCCGAGGAGTTCCTCATGCGTACCACCAGCACAGCCCTGATCTCCGCCGCGGCGGCCGCTGCTCTCGTCCTGACCGGGTGCAGCACCGATTCGGCGGGCACCCCGTCGACGTCCGGTGCCACGACATCCGTCGTCGAATCGCAGGCGCGGTTCAACGGCGCCGACATCGCGTTCCTGGACGGGATGTACCCGCACCACGCGCAGGCGGTGGAGATGGCCGATATGGTCGCCGGCCGCACCGACACCGCGAAGGTGGTCGCTCTCGCCGCCGCGATCAAGGCGGCGCAGCAACCGGAGATGGACCGGATGACCGCGTGGCTCCAGCAGTGGGGACAACCGGTTCCGGCGTCCGGCATGGACCACGGCAGCATGGACCACGGCGACATGGACCACGGCGACGGCATGATGTCGGCCGATCGGATGGACGCCCTGATGGCACTGTCGGGCACCGAATTCGACCGGCAATGGCTGACCATGATGATCGAGCACCACGAGGGCGCGGTCGAGATGGCGAACGTCGAACTCGCCGACGGTGAGAACCCGGACGCGAAGCAGATGGCCGCCGACATCGTGACCGCCCAGCAGAGGGAGATCGCCGACATGCAGGCCGCGCTCGGCTGACCGGAATGACGAAAGGCCCCGTAATCCCAGGATTACGGGGCCTTTTCGGTGCCTTGCGAGTTACCGGCTCGTGAAGGGCAGCAGAGCCATCTCGCGAGCGTTCTTGACGGCGACGGCAACCTGACGCTGCTGCTGCGGGGTCAGGCCCGTGACGCGGCGGCTGCGGATCTTGCCGCGGTCCGAGATGAACGTGCGGAGGAGGTTGATGTCCTTGTAATCGACGTACTCGATCTTGGCCGCGAACAACGGGTTCTTCTTGGGCTTGCGGCCCTCGACGGGACGCGGCTTCTTCGACGGTGCTCTCTTGACTGCCATCTTCTTCCTTTACCAGCTCGACTTGTGGACGCCTGGCAGCTCCCCGCGGTGCGCCATCTCGCGAACACGCACGCGAGAGAGCCCGAACTTCCTCAGGTGGCCGCGCGGACGTCCATCCGCAGCGTCTCGATTGCGCAATCGTACCGGACTCGCGTCGCGGGGCAGACGCTGCAGTGCCGCTCGGGCCTCCGCGCGCTCGTCTGCGCTGCTCGACGGGCGGCGGATGGTCTCCTTCAGCTCCGCGCGGCGCTCGGCCCAGCGTGCCACGACGATCTTGCGCTGCTCGTTCTTCGCGATCTTCGACTTCTTTGCCATGTGCGGTGTCTTCTACTTCTCTTCTCGGAAATCGACGTGCTTCCGCACGACCGGGTCGTACTTCTTCATCACCAGACGGTCCGGGTCGTTGCGGCGGTTCTTGCGGGTCACGTACGTGTATCCGGTGCCTGCCGTCGACTTCAGTTTCACGATCGGGCGGATCTCGTTGCGGGCGGCCATCAGATCTTCTCCCCGCGGGCCCGAATCCGGGCGACGACGGCTTCGATGCCGTCCCGGTCGACGGTCTTGATGCCCTTCGTGGACAGCGTGAGGGTGATCCGCCTGCCCTCGCTGGGCAGGAGATACGTCTTCTTCTGGATGTTCGGATCCCAGCGCCGGTTGGTGCGCTTGTGGGAGTGCGACACGGACTTGCCGAATCCTGGTTGGCGTCCGGTCACCTGGCAGTGCGCCGACATGGGCGTTCCTCTCTGCCCTCTGCGACAACTATGCGAGAGGGTGATGACAATCATTTTCGACAGCGACGGGATTCCAATGTAGCGTTCTGTCCACGTAATGACAATCGTTATCGAAAGGGTACGCGTGAACGAGATAGTCGACGGCCGGACGCCGCTGATCCTGGTATCCGGCTGGAACGGCCCCACCGAGGACGCGGCGCGCTCGCTGCTCCGCGACGGCACCGTCGTCGTGCATCACGACCTCGACCTCGTGCACGAAGGCGTCGTGCGACGCACCGTCACCACGCTGGAGTCGGGGGCGCCGCGCGAGCGCCTCCGCATCCTCGAACTGACACACGGCTGCATCTCCTGCACGCTGCGCGAGGACCTCCTCCCGCTGATCCGCCGCCTGCACACCCGCAGTTCGGTGCAGCGCATCGTGCTGCACCTCGACCGCAGGCTCGAACCCGAGGCCGTCTGCTGGGCGGTCGAGCACGTGTCGGTGTCCGGTGTGGTCGGGCAGATCGACGGTCCGGCGTCGCGGGACGTGCGCGTCGACGGCGTCGTCACCTGCCTCGACGCGGGGTCTTGGCTGGCCGATGCCACCGGCGACGACGCGCTGGACGACGACCGCACCGTGGCGCAGGTCGCGGTCGGGCAGGTGGATTTCGCCGACGCCCTGGTGGTGTCGGGCAGCGCGGGCGACGGCTGGCAGCAGGCAAGGCTTCACGCCGTCCTGGCGCGGCTCGCACCGGGCGCACCGATCAGCTGGGGCGGGGTCACCCCCGACGTCGAACGACTGCTCCTCGACATCCCGGCCGGCGCGCGACGCGGTGAGCCGTCCCACGCCCACTCACCGCTGCTGCGCGGGCAGCCGCCGCTGTCCCACGACTGCGGCGTGATGCTCGTCGAGTTCACCGCCACCCGCCCGTTCCATCCGGAGCGGCTGTACGAGGCCGTCGACGTGCTCCTCGACGGCGTCGTCACCTCGCGCGGACGCGTGTGGGTGGCGACGCAGCCGGACGAGGCGCTGTGGCTCGAGTCGGCCGGTGGGGGACTGCGGGTGGCAGCCGCCGACCGCTGGCTGGCGGCCATGACCCCGGATGAGCAGGCGCAGGTCGGGGTCGCGCGTCGTGCGATGGCAGCGCTGTGCTGGGACGAACGCTTCGGCGACCGGCACACGTCGATGGTGGTGCTGGTGCACGCCGCCGACCCGACCGAGATCGACCGCACGCTGCAGTGGGCGCTCGTCACCGACGACGAACTCGCGGACGAGGCCGGATGGCGGTCGTGGCCCGACCCGTTCGGGCAGTTCCACGAAGACCCCTGCGAGACCAGCGAATCACCCTACGCAGAACCCGAATCGAGAGAGGCACAGCGCCAGCGCCCGTGAGTACTTGTTAACCGCCCCACGTTAATCCTGGATCCACCGATGCCGGGTGGGGTTGGGTGAGTCGAAACGGCGAGATGCCCTTGCGTGCTGACAGAATTGGACTTCTCACAGAACCAGTTCGATCGACACGAAGGGCATCTCTAGGGTGCAACTATCCCACACCCGCCCGGTGACGGCCGCGGCGTTCGACGACCGCAACCTGCTNGCCGCGGCCGGGCTGATCCCGATACTCGGGTTGGCNCAGCNCTGCGGCCTCGCTGACCTGGCGGACGAGNATCTGTCGGTGCCCACCGACAAGGGCGCACATCCGGGCCGNAAGGTGACCGCNCTGGTGNCGGGCATGGTCGCCGGCGCCGACAGCATCGACGACATGGCGCTGCTGCGGCACGGCGCCATGCCNACGGTNTTCGACCGCCCGTACGCACCGTCGACGCTGGGCTCATTCCTGCGGGCGTTCACCTTCGGGCACGTCCGCCAACTCGACGCCATCGCCACCCGATTCCTGCGTGGCCTGTCCGAACGAACACCACTCGTGTCCGGTCCCGGCACCGGAACCAGTGGACGGATCCTGGTCGACATCGACGACACCATCGTGCCGGTGCACGGGCACCGCAAGCAGGGCTCGGGCTACGGATACTCCGGNATCCGCGGGCTNAACGCCCTGATCGCCACCGNCACCATCGACGGACGGGCTCCGGTCATCNTCGGCCANCGCCTGCGCCGCGGCGCCTGTGGATCCTCCCGGGGCGCGTCCCGGATGGTCACCGACGCCCTCGCCACCCTCGGCCACNTGGGCCCGCAGTCACCGGGTNGGGTGTTGGTGCGGGCCGACTCCGCGTTCTACGGGCACCCGACCGTCTCCGCGGCGCTGCGCACCGGCGCCGACGTGTCGGTCACCGTGCGGCTCACCGCGAAGGTGAAGGCGGCGATCACCGCAATCGACGAGGATGCGTGGACCCCGATCGAATACACCGACGCCGTCTACGACGAACAGACCGACCGGTGGATCTCCCGCGCCGAGGTCGCCGAGATCGACTTCACCGCNTTCACCCGCCTTGCATCCGANCGAACACCGGGCCGGTTGGTGGTGCGCCGCATCCCCGACCTGAATCCCCGATCCACCGACGGTCAGGGCACGTTGTTCGACACCNGGCGGTTCCACGCGTTCTTCACCACCACCGACCCNNCCGTCCTGGACACCGTCGCCGCGGACAAGGTTCACCGCGGCCACGCGATCATCGAGCAGGTCCACGCCGACCTGAAGAATTCTGCGCTCGCGCATCTGCCGTCGGGTCGGTTCGCCGCCAACAGTGCCTGGCTGGTGCTGGCGGTGATGGCGTTCAATCTCACCCGCGCCGCCGCCACCCTCACCGGCNCACGGCTGGNCAAAGCGACGACCGCCACCATCCGGCGGACCCTGATCTCGGTGCCGGCGCGGATCGCGTCCTCGGCCCGCCGGCTCACCCTGCACCTGCCGCGGCACTGGCCNTGGGAATCGGAATGGAATCACCTCTTCNCCCACACCCGACATCGAAAACCCCAGGCCACCTAATCCGNCCGGCCCTCCCGGCCNCGACCCGAAACCCAGTGGAACAACCCGACACCCAGGTCGGACGATCACCCACACCCAGACAGCCCATCAACGCCCGCAACCGGACTCACCACACAACCCGATGCCGATCGGTGGATCGAGGATTAACCACGGGCGGTTAACAAGTACTCACGGGGGCGTCAGCCCAACCAGTCCAGAACTGCTGCGGCCGTCCACGACTGCTGCATGCTGCCGAGGGGCTGACCGGTGAACGGCTCGTAGTATTCGGCGAAGCTGCCGTCGCTGGCCTGCCGCAGCCCCTCGGACCGCAGCAGGTGGGCGCGCTCGGCCCACCCGCGGCGGGCGAACGCCCAGGAGAACAGCCACGTCATCACCGGCCACACCGGACCGCGCCAGTATTCGCGCGGACGGAAGTCGCCCGACACCGGCGACGTCGACGGCGGCACGGCGTACCGGAGGTCGGGGTGGCCGCAGAACTTCGGCCCCTCGAACGTGCGGATCAGGGCGCGTTCGGCGTCGCGGCTCAGGCCGCCGCACAGGAGCGGGGAGAACATGGCGAGGGTTTCGGTGGCGATCCACCGGCCGCTGCGCAGATCGAAATCACGTGCGGCCCCAGACCGTTCGTCGGTGGTCGTGAGAACGCCCTGCCGGAACCGGGCCGCCCACCCGTGCAGTTCGCGGACGTCGGAGTTCGGCATCGAGTGTTCCTCGCCGATGGTCGCGAGCACCTCGCACGCCATCGAGAACACGGCACTGACGAACACGTCCTCCACCGCGAAGCTCATGGCGGTGGCCAGTTCCGCGTCGTCGTAGCGGACGGTCTTCATCTCCTCGAGCAGCCACAGGTAGCGGTCGTACTCGCCGTTCGACGGCCGCTGCCCCGTGTCGGCGACGTGGGACAGGTCCTCGCGCAGATACGTGGGCATCGCCCCGGCCACGACGTTGGCGTACGAGTGGTCCCAACGCGGCGAGTTGTCCATGCCCGACTCCCAGCCGTGGTACAGCGCGATCCGGCCGTTGCCGTCGAGGTCGCGGGCGTTGGCCAGCCAGCGGTGCCAGCGCACGAGGTCGGGCCAGCGCCGGTCGAGGAACTCCTCGGCGACGGCCCGGGTGCTGCGACCGTGCCTGCGCGAGTGGTCGAGGATCCGCTGCACGGCGATGGCGTGGACGGGCGGCTGCGTGATGCCCGACGTCTGCGTTCCGCTCGGCGCGTGCGCCGCGAGGGTTCCACACTCCCACCGCCCGGGGCCGGGGAAGTACCCGTCGACGCCGTTCGCGAACACGATGTGCGGGATCATCCCGTTCTTCCACTGCGCCGACAGCAGGGTGTCGAGTTCGACGACGGCCCGTTCCACACTGAGGGGTGCCAGTCCGACCGCGACGAACGCGGCGTCCCAGCTCCACATGTGCGGGTACAGGCGCGGCGCGGCGCTCGTCATGGTGCCGAGGTCGTTGCCGCGAAGCAGGTACGCGGCACGTGCCGCGAGCTGTGTCGGGGTGAATCCGCGGTCCGCCATTGCCCCATTCTGCTGCCGGTCGGCCCACACCGCTCGTCGGAGGGGGTTCAGGGGCGCGGTCTCAACCTAGCCGGAATGCGCCTCGAGGTACTCCTCGACCGCCTCGCGCATGACGTCGCTGGGCTTCCTGTGCTGATTCTCGGCGAAGCGATCGAGTCTCTCGCTCAACGGACGCGGCAACCGGACCTGCCGGCGCGGCGATTCGCCGCTCACACCAACGGCCTGCCCCAAGGACGGACGACCCGCCCCGACTCGGTCCAGCAACTCCCTGCCGGCTGCGGCAGCGTCCTGGCCTCGCTTTGCGGTTGCGGAGTTCTCGGGCAACTTCATGTCACGCTCCGCCCACTCGGCGAGCCGGCCGAAATCGGGCTCCTCATTTTCAGTGTTCATCTGTGTCATCCCTTCGGGTATGTTGCGCTGCGGTCACCTCTTCAGCGGCCAACATTCAGTCGGTGTCGCATTGGTGGCGGGCGTTCGATGTCCGTCGCCATCAGGGCCGGTCGTTCATTCGGTCGAGGTGCTTTTGGGGTGCCTCCATTACATGAAAGATCACCATCCCTCGCGGCGGAACAACTTCGACCATGACTTCGAGTAGCGGTCCAACCCGTTTGCGCGGTGGACCGATGAACAGCCACGGCTTCGAATGACCCGGCACGCGTGGCTCGTCAAACTCCCGCTCGAGATAAACCGCGTTCTCGATTGCGTGAATTGCGTCCTCACGTTCGATTAGATGTTTCCCTGCACTGTTCGCCCACTCGACCCCCACCAATATTGTACGACATAATTGGTCGACCGTCTCTAACCCGGGGTGCCTGGCCTGGACTCGCGAGTGCAAGCGCCCACGTGCGTGCACTCAGCCCGCAAATCCGCACAGGGTCAGTGTCGGAAGCGAGTTGCGCAGGGGCGGCAGTTCCGACAGCCGGCGGAGGAGGGTCGAGCCCCACGGGCCGCGGCCGAGGGGCAGCATCACCTCGCGGGTGTACGCGAGGTGCGGCACCCGGTCAGGGTTTCCGCCTCGCCTGCGGAGAGGTGGAACGGCATCGGCGGGACGGTGTAGTTGCCGTGGATCCTCATTCCCTTCTGCGTCTTGCGGCTGAACCACCGGGCACCGGATCGAACATCATCCGGCCACCGGGGAATCGCCGGGCGCAGTCGCCGATGAGGGACAGCGACTCGTCGGGAGGCAGATACATCAGCAGGCCCTCCGCCGAGACGAAGAAACCCCGTCCGGTGTCGACGTGGTCCATCCACATGCGGTCGAGCGCGGACACCGCGAGTGTGGTGACGTTCGGCTCGTCCGGCAGCAGTTGCCGGCGCAGCGCGACCACCTCGGGCAGGTCGATCGACAGCTACCGGATGTCGGGGTCGCCGATCCGCCAGTAGCTGGTCTGCGAGTTCCCGCGTGGGCGAGGAACACAGGTCGTCCGCAGCTTTGCGGGAATACGGTAGGGGGGTATGGTAGTTCTCAGAGAAGACATCGATACCCCGAAGAGAGGCGAACCCCGTGAGTACCTCCAGCGTCACCGTCACCGGCATGACCTGCGACCACTGCGTGTCTTCGGTAACCGAGGAGATCAGCGAACTCCCCGGCGTCACCGCCGTGAACGTCGATCTGGCCACCGGCAAGGTCGTCATCGAGAGCACCACCGACCTCGACCCGGGCGCCGTCGCGGATGCCGTCGAGGAAGCCGGGTATTCCGTCGCCGGCTGAGCCGGCAACTCCAGCACGGTCGGCTGAGCCGCCAAACCCGGCTGAGCCGCAACTCCAGCACAGGAGCCCCATCATGAACGCAACCGGCAAGTTCGCCGGATTCACCGTCGGCCTCGTCGTGATCTTCGGTGCCGCGCTCGCCCTCGGGTCGGTTGCCGGCCCGGATGTGGCCGAGCCCGCCGTGCACACGGCCGGGGACGGCGGGCACGGCGCGGCGGGTCATGACGCCGTCGCCGACCCGACGCCGGGCGGACTGTCGCCCACGACGGACGGGTACACTCTCGAACTGGCATCCGACCAGGTCACCGCCGGTACCGCGGTCCCGGTGCAGTTCCGGATCACGAACCGCTCGGGGGTACCCGTGACGGACTACACCCCGGAGCACGAGAAACTGCTGCACCTGATCGTCGTCCGTCGCGACCTCGCCGGGTTCCAGCACGTGCACCCGACCCTCGACGCGACCGGAACGTGGAGCGTCCCCCTCGACCTCGGCCGCGGCGGCGACTACCGCGTGTTCGCGGACTTCACGCCTGCGGGCAGCGAGGGCGTCACCCTCGCCACCGACCTGCGCGTCGCCGGCACCTACGACCCGCAGGAACTGCCCGCACCCGCACCGACCACCACCGTGGACGGCTACACCGTCACACTCGACGGCACGCTGCGACCGGGTGAGACGTCGAACGTCACGCTCTCGGTGAGCCGCGACGGGCGGCCCGTCACCGATCTGCAGCCGTACCTCGGCGCCTACGGTCACCTGGTGGCGCTGCGCACCACCGACCTCGGCTACCTGCACGTCCACCCCGACGGACATCCCGGCGACGGCGTCACCGCGGCCGGTCCCGGGATCGACTTCGCCGTCACCGCGCCCAGCGCGGGCGACTACCGGCTGTTCCTGGACTTCCAGCACGCCGGCGCCGTCCACACCGCCGAGTTCACCGCCACCGCCGGACCGGAGGAGAAGTGATGACCCGCGGGGCCGACATCGCGGCAGCACCCGATTCCCAGATCGAACTGGCCATCGGCGGGATGACGTGCGCGTCGTGCGCCAACCGCATCGAGCGCAAGCTGAACAAACTCGACGGTGTCACCGCGACCGTCAACTACGCGACGGAGAAGGCCCGCGTCCACTACCACGCCGCCGACGTCTCACCCGAGGATCTCCTCGCGACGGTGGAGCAGGCCGGGTACACGGCCCGGCTGCCCGAGGTGAAGCCGCCTGCCCCGGAGGAAGAGGATCCGGCGGCGGAACTGCGGCAGCGGCTGCTCGTGTCGGCGGTGCTGACGGTTCCCGTCATCGCGATGGCGATGATCCCGGCCCTGCAGTTCACCAACTGGCAATGGCTGTCGCTCACGCTCGCGGCCCCGGTCGTGGTGTGGGGTGCGTGGCCGTTCCACAAGGCCGCGTGGACGAACCTGCGGCACGGCACGGCGACCATGGACACACTGGTGTCGATGGGCACGCTGGCCGCGTTCGGCTGGTCGCTGTACGCGCTGTTCTGGGGCACCGCCGGCATGCCGGGGATGACGCACCCGTTCGAGCTCACGATCGCACGGGTCGACGGGACCGGCAACATCTATCTGGAGGCGGCCGCGGGCGTCACCACGTTCATCCTGGCCGGCCGCTACTTCGAGGCCCGCGCCAAGCGCCGGGCGGGAGCGGCGCTGAGGGCGCTGCTCGAACTGGGGGCGAAGGAAGTGTCGGTGCTGCGTGACGGCACCGAACAGCTGATCGGCATCGACCAGCTCGACGTCGGCGACCTGTTCGTGGTCCGCCCGGGCGAGAAGATCGCGACCGACGGCGTCGTCGTCGAAGGCTCGTCGGCGGTGGACGCGTCGATGCTGACCGGTGAATCCGTGCCCGTCGAGGTGTCACCCGACTCCGAGGTGGCAGGCGCGACGGTCAACGTCGGCGGCCGGATCGTGGTGCGCGCCAGCAGGATCGGCGCCGACACTCAGCTCGCGCAGATGGCGTGGATGGTCGAGGACGCGCAGACCGGCAAGGCCGAGGTGCAGCGACTGGCCGATCGGATCTCCGGCATCTTCGTCCCGATCGTCATCGCGTTGTCGGTCGCGACTCTCGGCTTCTGGATCGGAACCGGGGGGTCGATTGCGGCCGCGTTCACCGCCGCCGTGGCCGTCCTGATCATCGCGTGCCCGTGTGCGCTCGGACTCGCCACTCCGACTGCCCTCATGGTGGGCACCGGACGGGGCGCCCAGCTGGGCATCCTGATCAAGGGCCCCGAGGTTCTCGAATCGACCCGGCGAGTCGACACCGTGGTGGTCGACAAGACCGGCACCGTCACCACCGGCACGATGTCGCTGCACGACGTAGTCGCCGCCGACGGTCAGGACGAGGAGCAGGTTCTCCGGTTCGCCGGGGCTCTCGAGGACGCGTCCGAGCACCCCATCGCCCGGGCGATCACCCGCGGCGCGAAGGAGCGGCTGACGACGCTCCCCGACGTCGAACAGTTCACGAACGTCGCGGGCCTCGGCGTCCAGGGCATGATCGACGGACACGCGGTGGTCGTCGGCCGCGCGAAACTGCTCAACGACTGGTCGCTGCACCTCACCACCGAACTCCAGCGGGCGGTCGAAGCGGCGGAGTCGGACGGCAAGACAGCGGTCGGGATCGGCTGGGACGGACAGGCGCGCGGCGTGCTCGTCGTCGCCGACACCGTCAAGCCGACGTCCCGCGAGGCGGTGGCGCAGTTCCGGGAACTCGGTCTCACCCCGATCATGCTCACCGGCGACAACAAGTCCGCGGCCCGGGCCATCGCCGACCAGGTCGGCATCGGCGAGGTGATCGCGGAGGTGCTGCCGCAGGACAAGGTGGACGTGGTCAAGCGTCTGCAGGCCGAGGGCAAGGTGGTCGCGATGGTCGGCGACGGGGTCAACGACGCCGCCGCGCTCGCGCAGGCCGACCTCGGTCTCGCCATGGGCACCGGCACGGACGTGGCCATCGAGGCCAGCGACCTCACGCTGGTCCGCGGCGACCTCCGCGCCGCCGCCGACGCGATCCGGTTGTCGCGCAGAACGTTGAGCACGATCAAGGGAAACCTGTTCTGGGCCTTCGCCTACAACGTCGCGGCGCTGCCACTGGCAGCGGCGGGTCTGCTCAACCCCATGCTGGCCGGTGCCGCCATGGCATTCTCTTCGGTGTTCGTCGTGAGCAACAGCCTGCGACTGCGCCGGTTCCAACCGCTGACCACTCCCACCCGAGGGGAACAATCATGACCGAGCAACCGCACACCGACCACGAGCACGAGGCCGGCCACGGATACATCAGCGCCAAGGACGACTACCTCAAGCGACTGCGCCGCATCGAGGGCCAGGCGCGGGGACTCCAGCGGATGGTCGAGGACGAGAAGTACTGCATCGACATCCTCACCCAGGTCTCCGCGATGACCAAGGCGCTGCAGGCGGTGGCGCTGGGTCTGCTCGAAGACCACATCAGCCACTGCGTGGTCGACGCCGCCGTCGCGGGCGGCTCCGAGGCGGACGCGAAGATCAAGGAAGCCACCGACGCCATCGCACGACTGGTGCGTTCCTGAAAACCTGACCACGAGAGCAGCTTCCGAGGGAGCAGACATGTCTCACGATCATCAGCAGGAAATGGAACAGGTCCGGCACACCGGACACGATCACGACGCCCACACCGATCGGCACGCCGGCCACGGCGCGCACGGTGAGGTGTTCCGGCAGAAGTTCTGGATCAGTCTCGCGCTGTCGGTGCCGGTGGTGGTGTTCAGCCACATGTTCGCCGACCTCCTCGGCTACACCGTCCCCGACTTTCCCGGCGCGTCCTGGATTCCGCCGGTGGTCGGTACCGCGATCTTCTTCTACGGCGGCGCACCGTTCCTCACCGGCGCGTGGAGCGAACTGAAGTCGCGGCAGCCGGGCATGATGCTGCTGATCGGGATGGCGATCACGGTCGCGTTCCTCGCGTCGTGGGTGACGACCCTGCAGATCGGCGGGTTCAACCTCGACTTCTGGTGGGAACTGGCGCTTCTCATCGTCATCATGCTCCTCGGCCACTGGCTGGAGATGCGGGCGCTGGGGTCGGCGTCCGGTGCCCTCGACGCGCTCGCCGCGCTGTTGCCGGACACCGCGGACCGGGTCACCGACGACGGCGTCACCGAGGTCCCCGTCTCCGAACTCGCCACCGGCGATCTGGTGCTGGTGCGGGCCGGTGGCCGCATCCCCGCGGACGGCACCGTCGCGGACGGCCGCGCGGAGGTCGACGAGTCGATGATCACCGGCGAATCCACTCCCGTCGCCCGGACCATCGGCGACCCCGTGGTCGCGGGCACCGTCGCCACCGACAGCGCGCTGCGGATCACCGTCGGCGCAGTGGGGGAGGACACCGCCCTCGCCGGCATCCAGCGCCTGGTCGCCGACGCGCAGTCCTCGTCGTCCCGCGCCCAGGCCCTCGCGGACCGTGCGGCCGCGTTCCTGTTCTACTTCGCTTCCGTCGCAGGGCTTCTCACGTTCGTGGTGTGGTCGCTGCTCGGCAACCTGGACGAGGCCGTGGTCCGGACCGTCACCGTCCTCGTCATCGCCTGCCCGCACGCGCTCGGATTGGCGATACCCCTCGTGATCGCCATCTCCACCGAACGCGCCGCGAGGGCCGGTGTGCTGGTGAAAGACCGGCTGGCACTCGAGCGGATGCGCGGCGTCGACGTCGTGCTGTTCGACAAGACCGGCACCCTCACCCAGGGCAGGCACGCGGTGACGGGCGTCGTCGCGACGGCCGGTGTCACCGAGACCGACCTGCTCGCGCTCGCCGCCGCGGTCGAGGCCGACAGCGAACACCCGGTCGCCCGCGCGATCGTCGCCGAGTCCGCCGCGAAGGTACCCGACGCGTCCCGCCGCACCGCCACCGAATTCCGGTCACTGCCCGGTCGCGGGGTGCGCGCCGTGGTCGACGGCGAGGACGTGGCCGTCGGCGGACCGGCGATGCTCGCCGAATTGAACGTGACGGTCCCGGACGACGTTGCTGCGCAAACTAAACGGTGGGTCGAGCGCGGGGCCGCCGTCCTCCACGTCGTCCGTGACGGGAAGGCGCTCGGCGCGGTGGCGCTCGAGGACGCCGTCCGTGAGGAGTCCCGGCAGGCGATCGACGCCCTGCACGCGCGGGGTGTGAAAGTCGCCATGATCACCGGCGACGCCCGGCAGGTCGCCGACGCCGTCGCCGCCGACCTCGGGATCGACGAGGCGTTCGCCGACGTCCTGCCCGAGAACAAGGACGCGCAGGTGACGGCGCTCCAGGCCCGCGGTCACCGCGTCGCGATGGTCGGCGACGGGGTCAACGACGCCCCCGCGCTCGCCCGCGCCGACGTGGGCGTCGCCATCGGAGCCGGCACCGACGTCGCCATCGAATCGGCGGGGGTCGTCCTCGCCGCCGACGACCCCCGTGCGGTGCTGTCGATCATCGATCTGTCGCAGGCGAGCTACCGCAAGATGTGGCAGAACCTGGTGTGGGCCACCGGTTACAACATCATCGCCGTGCCGTTGGCCGCCGGTGTGCTCGCGTTCGCCGGGGTCGCGATCTCCCCCGCGGTGGCGGCGATCCTGATGTCGATTTCCACCATCGTCGTCGCCCTCAACGCACAGCTGTTGCGACGACTCGATCTGGATCCGGCACGGCTGGCGCGGAGTTGATCGTCTCGACGGCGAATTCCGGTGCGGCGACGACGGGTTCGGCGATCCGCCGCAGTGCGGACACCAGACCGTCGACCGTGCCGGTGACCGCCGCGACGTAGGCGTCGGGGCGGATGACCCACACCTCACCGGGCTTCGCGTCCAGCGCGGCGGTGAGGACACCGGTGGCGTCGATCTCCGACAGCCGGACCAGACGGATCGGTGTGTGCACCGCGCCGAGGGCCGCCGTGCGGATCTCGTCGGCGTCCACGCCGTCACCGAGCAGCAGCAGAAAGCCGTTCCGGGCGATGTTCCGGAGCCGGGTACCCCCGCCGCCGCGCAGCGTCACCGGGGTGTCGGGCACGAGGATTCCCGGCGCCGCCGCCGGGGTGCATCCACGATCCGGGCGACCGGCGAAGATCCGTCCCGGATCGTGTGTGGTCAAGGGTGATTCGACGTACCAGAACGGCTCGGCGAGGCGGCCACTGTCGACGAGGGCGCGGGCCTGCGGGTCGGCGACCGCCGCGGTGAGCACGTCGCGGCGGTGCCGGTGCTGCTCGTCCGACTGCGGGACGAGGAAGTCCATCGTCGCCGTCGTGACGGCGATGTTCTCGACCGCCGCCGCGTGCCGTTCGGTGTGATACGTCTCGAGCAGCGACTCGTCCGCCCAGCCGCGCAGGACGAACGCGAGCTTCCAGGCGGCGTTCTCGGCGTCCGCGACACCCGAATTCAGTCCGCGGGCGCCGAACGGGGACACGATGTGCGCGGCGTCGCCGGCGAGCAGCACCCGGTCGACGCGCATCCGGTTCGCGACCCGGGAGTGGAAGCGGTACACCGATTTCCACACGATGCGGTAATCGGTGTCGCCGATGATCTTGCGGATCCGCTCGTCCAGCGCCCCCGACCGCTCCTCGGCCTCGAGGTCGTAGTCGCCCGGCACCTGCCAGTCGATGCGGAACGTGGAATCGGGGCACGGGTGGATGAGCACCTGCCTGCCCGGGTTCCATTCAGGGTCGAAGTAGAAGCGGCGCTCGTCGGCCCAGCCGGGAATGTCGGCGGCGATGTCGCAGATGAGGAACTTGTCGTCGAACGAGAGGCCGTCGAACGTGACCCCCAGTTGCTGCCGGATCGCGCTGCCCCGCGACCCCACCGCGACCACCGCATAGTCGGACTCGACCACCCGGTCACCGTCGTCCGTGCGGCACGTGACGGTCACGCCGGTCTCGTCCTGGTCGACGGACGTGGCCTCGTGTCCCCACCGGACGTCGATCGTGGGTGTGGCCGCGATCCGCTCGTCGAGCAGTTCCTCCGTGCGGGCCTGCGAGATGTTGACGAACGGCGGGAACGACGAGATGCCGCGGTCGACGAACGTCTGCGCGAACAGTTCGTGGTCGCGGTGGAACGTGCGGGCGCACCCCCACGTCACGCCCTCGTCGGCCAGTTGACGGCCGACGCCGATCGCGTCCCACACCTCGAGGACGTCCCGCTGCTGGCAGATGGCCTTCGACCCGATCGGATCGCGTTCGGCCCGGGCGTCGAGCAGCGTGACCGGTATGCCCCAGCGTGCCAGCAGCAGCGCCGTCGTCTGGCCCACCGGGCCGTTGCCCACGACGGTGACGGTGCCGCCTCGGGTGTGTCGTCTTCCCATGATCCTCGCCTTGTCAGTGTGAAACGGTGACGGGTGAAACGGTGACGGATTTCAGCCCTGCAACTGGTCCCAGACCTCGCGGTCGCGCTCGGCGGTCCAGATGACGGGGCGTTCGATGCCCGAGAGTTCGTCCCACACGCGGGAGACGTCGAACGGGAGGCAGTGTTCGAAGATGGGCCAGTGGCCGTACTGCTCGTTGAGAGCGGCGTGGGTGGCTTCGAACGCCTCCTTGAGGGTGCCGCCGCGTTGCTGCACGGCCCCGACCTCGGCAAGCATGACCTCGATGAAGTGGCGGGTCTGCTCGATCGCGGCGTCGACGGCCTCCCGACCGTGGGAGACGGCGCCGCGTCCGCCGATCAGGACCTCGGCGCCCAGCGCCTTGATCCGGTCGAGGGTGCCGGTGGACCAGTCGCGGTGGAAGGCGTCGCCGGTGTACAGCGCGGCCTGCGCCTCCACGAGGTCGCCGGCGAAGAGGATCTTCTGCTTCGGCAGCCACGCGGTGATGTCGCCTTCGGTGTGCCCGCGGCCGAAGTGCTGGAGCACCAGGTCACCGCGTCCGCCGCCGAGGTCGATGGTGAGCTTGTCGGCGAACGTCAGGGTCGGCCAGGTCAGTCCGGGCACCGAGTCCGCACCCTTCGCCAGGCGCGGCATGCGGCCGAATTCGCTTGCCCAGTCTTCCTTTCCACGCTCCTCGATGAGGGCGCGGGTGGTCTGGTGTGACACGATGGTCTCGGCGTCGAACGCGGACGCACCCAGCACGCGGACGGCGTGGTAGTGCGAGAGCACCAGGTAGCGGACGGGCTTGTCGGTGTGCTCGCGCAGCTTGCGCAGCCAGTCCTGAGCGGCGACCGGGGTGGCGAGCGCCTCGAAGCAGACGACGAAGTCCTCGCCCTCGATGGCGCCGATGTTGGGATCGCCCTCGGCGGTCAGCGCGTACACGCCGTCAGCGAGCACTTCCAGGGTCTGTTCCTTCTCGCCGAGGTCGGCCGAGGACGCGAAGTTGATCGGGCTCATGCGCTGCACCTAACTAATCAAAGGTTTGATTGATGGTGACCACAGTAACCCGGCTCACAAAATAATGAAAGCCTTGATCAATATTTGTCCCGGATCTCTCCGTCCTGCCCCCTCCCCGCTACGACGAACGGGACGCTCGTTGCGTCAGATGCAACGAGCGTCCCGTTCGTCGTGCGAGAATCACCCCGCGAGCAGCACGCCGACCAGTGCGATCGAGCCCACCCAGACCGTGGAGATCGTGGCGAGGACGAAGGGGCGGGCGCCGACCTTCTTGATGGTGGCGATCTGGACGCCGGCGCCGAGGGCGAACATCGCGGCGGTGAGGAGCGCGGTCTGCAGGATCTTGGCGTCGGCGAGCAGACCCGCGGGCAGCAGACCGGACGACCGGAGTCCGACGCAGGCGAGGAACGCGACGACGAACAGCGGGACGAGCGGCGGACGCTTCACGTCGGCGTCGTTACCGGCGAGGGAGCGCTGCCGCACGCTGAGCACGGCCATGACCGGCGCGAGCATGAGGACGCGGGCCAGTTTGACGACCGCGGCGACGCCGAGGGCGGCTCCGCCGATCGCTCCGCCGGCCGCGACGACCTGCGCGACCTCGTGGATCGACCCGCCCGCCCACAGGCCGGCGTCGGTGTCGGAGAGTCCGAGCGCCCGCGACAGCAGGGGGATCGCGGGGATCATCAGGGTGCCGAAGATGACGACGAGCGCGACCGCGGTGATCACCTCTTCCTCGTCGGCGTCCACGACCCCGTCCACCGCCGCGACCGCGGCCGCACCGCAGATCGAGAACCCGCAGGCGATGAGCAGTCGTTGTGTCCAGCTGAGGCCGAGCAGTTTGCCGACGAACATCGTGCCGACGATGCCCAGACAGACGATCGAGACGACCACGACGATGACGCCCCAGCCGAGTCCGAGGATGTCGCTCAACATCAACTGCAGCCCGAGGAGGGCGATGCCGACCCGGAGCAGTTTCTTGGCGGAGAACTGCAGTCCCGGACGAAGGCGCTCGGGCAGTCGCGCGACGTTCGACAGTACGGCGCCGAGCACGATGGCGATCAGCAGCGGGCTCACCGTCGGGAGGAACCGGCCGATGCCCATCGCGAGGGCGGTGGCGGCGGCGCACAGCGCCAGGCCCGGAAGGAGAGTCGCCGTGGCGGTCTGCAGTCGCGGGAGCGTTCCCGCGCTCTCGACGCGCTGTTCCTCGGACTTCGATTCGCTCAGTTCGGTGCTCATGCTCCTACGGTCCGTCACTGCGGCACTTTGCGATAGCCGTCATTTCGGCATGAACACATATCAATCGGATATGTCTTGCGGCAGGGTCATATACTCGGTGCATGTCCCGCAAATGGCCGGAGTTTCCGGTGCTCGAGTTACTCGTCGGTGTCGACGACCACGGAAGTCTCAGCGCTGCCGCCAGACTCGCGGGCATGGCGCAGCCGAATGCGAGTCGCGCCATCAAGCAACTCGAGCGCCAGTTCGGCATGACCCTGCTGCAGCGCAGCCCGACGGGTTCGATCCTGACGCCGCAGGGCACGGTGATCGCGCACTGGGCGCGCCGGGTGCTGTCCGATGCGTGCAGGCTGCTCGACGTGGCCGAGGGGCTGCGCGCGGAACGCTCGGCCGAGTTGACGGTGGGCGCCAGCATGACGGTGGCGGAACACCTGATGCCGGGGTGGCTGGGACAGTTTCGCCGGTTGCACTCCGACGTCACGATCCACCTGCAGGTGCACAACTCGACTCAGGTGTTCGAGCGCATCAACAACAGGATCTGCGACGTCGGGTTCGTCGAATCGCCGACGGTGCCGCGCCCGTTGAAGAGTCTCACGGTGGCACGCGACCGGCTGGTCGTCGTCGTTCACCCGACTCATCCGTGGGCGCGGCGGCGAAAAGCTTTGTCCGTCAGCGAATTGGCGCTGACACCACTGCTGGCCCGGGAACCGGGATCGGGCACCCGGACCACCCTCGACGTGGCGTTGCAGGAATACGAACGGGCGGCGCCGCTTCTCGAACTCGGCAGCGCCGCCGCGATTCGCACCAGCGTGCTGGCCGGGGTCGGACCGGCGGTGATGAGTACCCTCGCGGTCGCGGAGCAGGTCGCCGCCGGCGAGCTGAAGGTGATCGACGTCGACGGCCTCGAACTCGACCGGGTTCTGCGGGCCGTGTGGCGGGGCGCGCGCCAGCTCGACGGTCCCGCAGGCGAACTGGTGCGCCTGGTGCGCCGGGTCGGAGCCGAGAACTGAGCGACGCTCAGCCGAGAAGGAACGTCGTCGCACCGGCGGCGATCACCAGCACGATGACGGCGGAACGGAAGACGCCCGGCGGCAGTCGCCTGGCGATCGCCAGTCCGGCGACGTTACCGATCACCGCCGCCGTCACGAAGACCGGGAGGCGCGGCCAGAACATCGACTCCGTGATCTCGTCGTGAAACCACAGGACACCGAGGGCCATGATGTTGGCGACGATGAAATAGCCTGCGAGATCTGCGATGAACGCCATCGGTGGCAGCCGCGCGCGCATCAGCAACAACACCGGGGGCGGTCCGTTGAGGGAAGTCGTGGTGCCCAGGTAACCGCCCACGGAGCCGGTGAGGACGTGCGCGGTGGTGGAGGGGGTCCGCGTGGTGTCCGCCCGGGTCGGGAGTGCCATCGCGATCCCGCACAGCATGACCACGACTCCCGCCGCCGGCTTCAGATATTGTTCCGGCATCAGTCCGAGCGTGACCGCACCCAGCCAGGCGCCGGGCAGACTGCCCCCACCGAGCAGTGCCACCCGTCCCCAGCTGATGTGTTCGCGCAGGTGATACGCCGCGCCGATCCGGGTGATCAGCCCGGCGACGAGATTGACGAATACCACTTCGGGAACGGCGAATCCGATCATCAGCATCACCGGCGTCGCGATCAGTGCCGTGCCGAACCCGGTGGCACCGCCGATGACCGAGGCGATGCCGATACACAGGGCACCCACGAGGAGCATCGTCATCGCGACTCCCTTCTCGATCCGGTGGCACGGTGTCGTGCCGGTCCGCCGCTCAGATGGCGAGGGATTGGACTGCGCTCACCAGCGCCATCAATTCGATGTCGCTGCCGGTGCATCCGCGGGACAGGTCGTTCCACGGCGCGGCCAATCCTTGGAGGATGGGCCCCAAGGCTATTGCACCGCCGAGCCGCTGGGCAATTTTGTACCCGATGTTACCGGCGTCGAGGTTCGGGAACACCAGGACGTTCGCGCGACCGGCGACCCGCGACCCGGGCGCCTTGGACGCGCCGATCTCGGCGACCAGCGCGGCGTCGAACTGCAGGTCCCCGTCCACGTGCAACTGTGGGTCCCGGACGCGCACCCGTTCCGCGGCCTCGCGGACCTTCTCCACCCGCGGATGGCTGGCGCTGCCCTGGGTGCTGAACGACAGCATCGCCGCGATCGGGGTCTGCTCGGTGAGCTGGAAGTGGGTGGCGCTGGCGGCGAGCGCGATGTCGACCAATTCCTCGACCGTCGGGTCGGGGACGACGGCGCAGTCGGAGAACGTCAACTGCCTGCCGTCCGGCAGCAACATCAGGATCGCACTGGACAGGGTGTTCGAACCGGGTGCCAGCCCGACGATGCGCAGCCCCGCCCGCAACACGTCGGACGTCGGCCTGCTCGCACCCGCGACACCGGCATCGACCACCCCGGCGCGCACTGCCGCCGCGGCCAGGCACACCGGATCCGACAGCGCCGCCTCGATCCGGTCGGGATATTTCGCGAATCCCGATTCGACGGCGCCGCGGATCGCGGGATCGGCTGCGGCCTCGTCCAGGTCGACGACGAGTTCCTCGGCCAGCGGAATGCCCGCGGCCTCCGCGGTGCGCCGGATGACGTCCCGCCGCCCGAACAGGCGCGGGGCAACGACACATTTGTGGTGCAGATGGTGCGCCGCGCAGATCGCGCGTCCGTCTTCTCCGTCCGCGAGCGCGACGGTTCGGTTCCGGCCGCTCAGGGTGGCGGTCCAGTGGTCGATCAGCGATGAATCATTCAGACGTGCAACGTCGGTGGGGGGTGCAGTGGTGACGCCCGGGGCCATGGCCTCGCTCTCCCGTCGATACGAAGAGGGGTGGCGGTCGTCGATGACGACGACCGCCACCCGTTGGAACTCGGGGAAGGTGCCCTTCCCTTACGGCTGGATTGCCTTCTCGATGTCGGTGAGCATGCTGTCGATGCCGTGCAGCAGTTCCGAGAGCACCTCGTCGTCGGCGACGAGCGGCGGCGAGATCATCAGCATCGTGGCACCGCGGTCGTCGCCGCGGAGGATAACCTTGGTGCGGGCGAACGCCTCCGGCAGCACCTTGCGCAGCACCGTCAGCGACTCCTGCTCGGTGAACTCGCGGCCGCTGTCGCTGTCCGCCATCAGTTCGATCGCGTAGAAGAAGCCGGTGCCGCGGACGTCCTTCACGCAGCGGTGCGAGCGCATCAGCGAATCGAGTGCCGACTTCAGCTTCGGGCCGCGTGCGCTGACGTTGCCGAGCACGTTCTCGTCGCGCATCGCGGTGATGTTTGCGACCGCGACCGCCGTCGACACCGGGTGCCCGCCCCACGTGGCGCCGTGGGTGAACACGCCACCCTTGGGCGAGTCGTAGAGTTCGCGAACCAGTTGCTCACGCACGATCAGGCCGCCGAGCGGGGCGTATCCCGAGGTGGAGCCCTTCGCGAACGTGATCATGTCCGGAACCACACCGGTGAGTCCGTACCCGAACCAGTGCCCGAGGCGGCCGAACGAGCAGATCACCTCGTCGGAGACCAGCAGAATCCCGTGCTTGTCGCACAGCGCGCGTAACGCGGCCCAGTATCCGTCCGGCGGGACCAGGGCGCCGCGCCCGTTCTGGACCGGCTCGGCGAACACGGCGGCGATGGTCTCGGCGCCCTCTTCCTCGATGACGGCTTCGATCGCGGCAATGCAGTCGAGTTCGTTCGCCGGGCCGCAGTCGCCGAGGTAACCGAGCGTGTTGGGTACCGAGCGGACCCCGGGCAGCAGCGGGCCGAACGGATCCTTGATCTTGGGCAGCTGTGTCACCGAGAGGGCGCCGAGAGTGGTTCCGTGATAGGCCATCTCGCGGCTGATGATCTTGGTTCGCTGCGGGTTGCCCTGGCTGCGGTGGTACTGGCGGGCGAACTTGACCGCCGTCTCCACGGCCTCGGAACCGGAGTTGACGAAGAATGTCGTCCCGAGGTCACCGGGCGCCAGGTCGGCGATCAGCGCGGACGCCTCGATCGCGGGAATGTGGGCACTGCCCCAGTTGGACGCGTACGCCAGCGTCCCGATCTGCTCGCTCGCCGCCTTCGCGATGTCGTCGCGGCCGTGACCGATGTTCACGCAGAACAGACCAGCCAGACCGTCGAGAAAACGGTCTCCCTCGGTGTCGATCAGATAGCTTCCCTCGCCGCGAACGAACACCGGGAAGTCGCTTTCCCAGGTGTCCTTGCGGGTGAAATGAGGTCCGAGGTGCCGGCGGGCCCGTGCTCGCAATTCGGTGACGTCCACGACCATCTCCTTCGTTGTCGAATGGCTGTGATCCACAACATACCGACGAGGCGGACCGCAGGTCAGAACCAGAAGAGCGGTATTCGATGGGTCCAGACTGGTCCCCGTAGACGGTGCTCAACTGGTCCTTCTGGTCCCATGCCAGAGTGATCCAGACTTCGGTATCGCTCGGGGACCACGGCATGTGGTCGGAGCGGAACAGCCCCAGCTAACGGAGGTCTCAGATGAGGATCGGTATCCCCAAGGAAGTCAAGAACCACGAGTACCGGGTGGCGGCCACTCCTGCCGGTGTCCACGAGATGGTCGCCCACGGGCACGACGTGTTCGTGGAACGCGGTGCGGGGGAGGGCTCGTCGATCGGCGACGACGCCTACGGCGCGGCCGGCGCGAAGATCCTCGACAGCGCCGACGCCGTGTGGCAGAGCGCGGAACTCCTGCTGAAAGTCAAGGAGCCCATCGCGGAGGAATACCACCGGATGCGTTCGGACCTCACGCTGTTCACCTACCTGCACCTCGCCGCGGGCGAGGAGTGCACCCGGGCCCTGCTCGCCGCCGGCACGAATTCGGTTGCGTACGAGACGGTTCAGCTTCCCGACGGTTCGCTGCCGCTGCTGTTCCCGATGAGCGAGGTAGCCGGCAGGCTCGCCCCCCTCGTCGGTGCGCAGGCACTCATGCGACCGGAGGGTGGCCGGGGTGTACTGATCGGCGGCGTGTCCGGTGTGTCCCCGGCGCGGGTCGTCGTGATCGGTGCCGGCGTATCGGGCATGAACGCCGTCGCCGTCGCCGCAGGCACCTGGGCCGACGTCGTCCTGTTCGACAAGAACGTCGACAAGCTGCGCGCCGCCGACCGCATGTACCAGGGCCGGATCCGCACCCTCGCCGCCAACGCCTACTCGATCAAGCAGGAGGTCATGCAGGCCGACCTCGTCATCGGTGCCGTGCTCGTCCCGGGCGCCAAGGCCCCGAAGATCATCTCGAACTCGCTGGTCTCACGGATGAAGCCGGGCAGCGTCCTCGTCGACATCGCGATCGACCAGGGTGGTTGCTTCGAGGACTCGCGTCCCACCACCCACGCGGACCCCACGTTCAAGGTCCACGACTCGGTGTTCTACTGCGTGGCGAACATGCCGGGAGCGGTGCCCCACACCTCCACGTACGCGCTCACCAACGTGACCCTGCCGTACACGCTGCAGATCGCGGAGAAGGGCCTGGCCCGCGCGGCCCGGGAGAACGCCGCGCTCCGCGCCGGAGTCAGCACGATCTCCGGGCGACTGACCAACGACGCCGTCGGTGCCGCACTCGGCATCGAGTCGGTCGGCGTCGACGAAGCGCTCAACCTCGTTTGATTTCGCCGCCGGCCCGGCATACTGAGAAGTGCTCGTTCGGGAACTTCTCGGCGTGCCGGGTCGGCCTACACCTGGCCACTCTTGGATCCACAGGAGGCGATGCGTGCCGAGAACACTGATCGAGATCGACCGCAATTCCGCCGAACCGCTCTACCGGCAGGTTCGGCGGGCGATCGAACACGGCATCGCCAACGGACTGTTCGATCCACGCCACCGCCTCCCCAGTTCGCGCGAACTGGCGGTCGATCTCGCGATCTCCCGGAACACGATCAACCTGGCATATCAGGAACTGATCGCCGAGGGACTCGTTCAAAGCCACCAGCGTTCGGGCATGTTCGTCAATCCCGACATGATCGAGACGCTCGCATCCGACGCCCGCGCGACCATCCCGCGCATCGACTGGTCGTCCCGCATCCGGCGGTACCCCGACGCCGACGTTCCGCACATCGAGAAGAACCTCGACTGGCACAGCTACCCGTATCCGTTCCTGGCCGGGCAGATCGACATCCGCAGCTTCCCGGCCCGCGCGTGGGTCCGGTGCCTGCGTGACGCCCTGTACCAGCCGCATGCCTACGCCAGCCTGCAGGACAGCGTCGGCGCGGACGATCCGATGCTGATCGACATGATCCGCCAGCACCTGCTGCCGTCGCGCGGAATCGAGGCCGGTGCGGACGAGGTTCTCGTCACCGTCGGTTCCCAGCAGGGACTGGACCTCGTCGGCCGCGTACTCCTCGGACCCGAACATCGCGTCGCGATCGAGAACCCCGGTTACCTCGACGCGCGACACATCTTCCTGCGCACCGGCGCTCAGGTGTACGGCATCGACGTCGACGCGCACGGCCTGCGACCGCCGGAGACGCTGCGCGGCACGGACCTGATGTATCTGACTCCGAGCCATCACCATCCGACCAACGTGACGCTCGGCATCGACCGCAGGCAGCGTCTGCTGCAGCTCGCCGCGGAATCCGGCACCGTGATCGTCGAGGACGACTACGACAGCGAGTTCCGCTATCACGGCAGCCCCAGCCCGGCGCTCAAGGCGCTCGACTCCAGCGGCGACGCCGTGTACCTCGGCACGTTCTCGAAGTTCCTGGCCCCCGGTCTGCGCCTCGGCTACCTCGTCGGACCCGCAGATCTGGTGCGTGAACTGCGCAAAGCCCGCCGGTACGTGCTGCGGCACCCACCGGGTCATCAGCAGCGGGCCCTGGCGATGCTCATCGACAGCGGCGAGTATCACCGGGCGCTGCGCCATCACCGCACTCAGATGAAACACAAATGGGAACGCCTGTGCGCGGCCGTCGACAAGTACCTCCCCTGGCCGCAGGAGCCGTACCCGCCCGGCGGGGTCAGCCTGTGGATGACCGGTCCGGAGAATCTCGACTGCCGGGTCCTCACGCGGGAGGCCGAGGCCCGCGGCGTCCTCATCGAACGGGGCGACATCTTCTTCACCCAACCGGTACCGCCCCGCAACCACTTTCGCATCGGCTACGGGGCGATCCCCTTGCGCTCCATCGAGGAAGGCATCGCCCTCCTCGGTCAGGCGTGCCAGGCGAGTCTGCGCCGGTAGCGGGAAACCGTGCTACATATGGTGAGGCCTCGGTATGGATCGCCGGCTCGACGAGATCCTCGAATACAGATCCACCCCCGTCGAGTGACACGTGACCTCACCCCCTCATCGTCTGCCCTTTACGCCGCCTGACGACCAGCACCCTTGGACCCACACAGGCCTCTTATGCGGATGCCGCGGCTGCGACGATCTGCTTCGCCGGCGGGCGGCTGTAGAAGTCGTCTGACGAAGATGCCGGCATCTCGATCCCGTAGCGAGCCTGCAACTCGTCGGTCATGGCGATGAGCTTGGCCATGTCATGCTGATTGATGTTGCGATGAGTCGCGAGTAGGTTGTCGTTCTTCAGTGGCGGATCGTAGTTCATGATCTCGTCTCTGAACTCCTGGCCGGCGCCGGTCATCAGCCGCTTGGCATCCCACACTGCCAGCTGGATCAAGCGGTCCCACGTGAGGTACGTCAGACCTGGGAAGTGCACGGCGCCAGCCGCGTACAGTCCTTCGACTTTGCCCGCAATGGTGCCGAGATGGAATTTCGGCGAGTCCTCGTCCCAATCGAGAAGCTCGGGGTCCAACCACGGAATGTCGAAGACATACCCGGTCGCGCAAATGATGAGGTCGACCTCTGCAGAGGTGCCATCGACAAATCGCACGGTCTTCTCGCTGATCGAATCGATGTCCTGATGGGCCTGCATGTGGCCGTGCGCGATTTGGTAGAGCACTTGGTCGTTCATGATGTAGTGCGTTGCGCCGACCTCGTGGTCAGGCTTTTGCAGACCGTACGAGGTTAGGTCGCCGACGCTCTGGAGAGCCAACTGCATGGCCTCGGCTTCGCTGAGTTTGCTGAGCGGAGTGACGGCATCGGGGACTTTCCCGCTGCGGCTCAGTACCTGCAGGATGGGCTGGCCGAAGAGCAGCTTGGGAAAGAAGTGGTATCCGCGACGCACGGAGAGATGCGCCATCTCACCGGCTATTGCCGCATCACACGCGATATCGACTCCACTGTTTCCTGCTCCGATGACCAGAACCCGCTTACCGACGACCTGTTCGATCCGCTTGTACTTGTAGCTGTGGATGACGTCGCCGGTGAAGTTTTCGAGACCGTTGATCTCAGGCAGGTAAGGCGTTCGTTGGAGACCGCAGGCCCACACGACGCCACGGTAGAGGGTCTCGGCTCCATCTGCAGTCTTGACAACCCAGCGCTGGCCCCCATCGGTCTCGATGGGGTGGGCTTCGGTCACTTCTTTCCCCGTGATGACGTACTGCTCGAGATCATTGTCGCGTGCGAACGCACGAATGAAATCGCGTACCTCGTCCCAGGCGGGAAACACCGGGATTCCCTCCGGCATGGGGTATCCGACCATGGCGCTACTGGCGCGGTCAGAGATGAAGTTGCATGTCTGGTACACCGGGCTGTTCGGGTTGTCGATGTTCCAGATTCCGCCGACGGCATCGTGCCGCTCCAGGATGTCGAAGTCCAGCCCGCCGCGTTTGAAGGCGCGGGCGGCGATCAGGCCGTTCGGTCCGGCCCCGACGATTGCGAAGCGGTTTTCTCGGTTCTCCATGGTCATTCCTCGGTAGCTCTGGTTTTGATGTTCGTGGTTGGGTGTGCTGAACTCGCCTGGATCAGCCGAAGTCGTGGTAGTCGACCATGCGTCCATTTCTGAATGTCATGAGTGAAAGCCTGCTCGACGACCCCGTTCAACTGGTCCTGGGAGCGGACGTCCGCCTTCACCGCAATCACCCGTCGGTCCAGTGCTTCGACCTGGCGAACGGTCTCGGCCAGGTCTTTCTCGACCGCCACAGGGTAGTGAACGCTGGTGATCAGTCTGCAATGTCGATGATCACGACATCCGCGCCCTCTCGGGCGAATGCGACGGCGTGGGCGCGGCCTTGCCCTCGCGCACCTCCGGTATCACGACGCCCTTCCCGCTGACATGTGCATGCCATCTCCTTTGCAACCGCACTTGATTCAAACAGTCGGTTGATAGATTACACCAGTCGATGCGATGCGCGCCACACCTCGCGAGGTGTGATCGCAGACGGCGGCTGCTGCGACCGCCGGTCGGTCGATGCCCCTGTCGGCGCGTCGCTGTCAGCCGAACAGTTCCACAACCATGGCCATCCCTTGCCCCCGCCACGCACATCGTCCGAAGTCCGTAACGCCCACCCCGAGAGCGCAATCCACGAATCAGCGTTCCTGTGATGCGGGCACCCGGACATACCGAACGGGTGGCCCAGCGCGATAGCGCCCCCGAACAGATTGACCTTCTCGAGTGGGACACCGAGTTCTCGATAGGTGGGAATCACCATTGCTGCGAACGCTTCGTGGATTCCACGAGATCGATATCCGAGAGATCCAGGCCGGCTCGATGCAAGCCGAGATCGCCGCGATGCTCGGCGTCAGCAGGAAGACGGCCGGGCGACTGGCACGGCATCACGGCATCCCGATTCGTCCGCCGAGCGAGGCCGGCCGTACCGGACAGCTCAGCGAGCCTCATTGACCGCACTCGAGTTATCGCCCGGTCGACGGGCGTTTACACCGAAGTCGGATTTTCAGGGATTCGGTTCCCACGGGTTGACACATCGGACACCGAGCGGGTCGAAGTGCTTGGCGTTGCGCGTCGCCACGGTCATCTCGGCGGCCTGGGCGACAGCGGCGATGAGAGCGTCGTCGAACGGCGCATGCTCGGGCACCCGGTAGGTGGCCAGCACCCGTGCGGCCGACAGATCGAATGGCAACACACGGTCAGCGAAGGCCGGCAGGACCCGCTCGTCGAACCACCGGCGCAGGACCCCTCCCTGCTTCGGGTCGGATCGCTCCTTGGCGCTTACGCCTCGCTCGATCTCGGCAATAGTCATGGCCGTCACGAACTGGTCGGCCACCGGCACCGACGCCGCCCAGACCTCGACCGACCGGTTGCGGCCCCGAACCCGCAGCGCGGACACGACGTAGGTGTCCAGGACATACTTCACAACTCAGCAGTTCGGGCAGCCAAACCGAGGCGCTCGGGCTCGAACTCGATGTCGGCACCCTCATCGGTGCTCAATAGGTCGACGAGCGTGACTGGCTCCCGCTCGAGGGCCTCGCCGAGGATTTCGCGTACCTCCGCCTCGACCGACCGGTGATGCTGCTCAGCACGCGCCCGCAGGGCAGCCTTGGTTCCCGCGGGAAGGTTGCGGATCAGGATCTGTTCCACCGTGACCACCTCCGATATCACACTAATGATTCACCCAGGGTGTCGGAGGACGGCGGCCCAGAGTGGCAATCGCGTGTCACCGATCGTGAGCGCCGCAGACGAGTGAACGAGGTCCCGGCGCGAAGCGGGCTGATATCCGCAGGTCGGGCAGTCGGTTCCAGTTACGTTCGTCGCGCGCGAAGGGCGGGGCCGGATCACCGGGCCCCGTCCTTCTGTTTGCCGCTACCCGGCCGACACCGGTTGGTGCGCGGATTCGCCGTCGATCATCACCCGCGCCGGACGGGGTATGTCGACGGTGCCGTCGCCCAGATCGCCGAGGCCGCCGTCGAGCGCCACCAGGTCTGCGCGACGGCCGGCCGTCAGGGTGCCGACGCGTGTCTCGTCGTGGACCAGGTACGCACTGTCGACGGTCATGGCCCGGATGGCGCGATCCACCCCGATCCGCTGGTCCCCGCCGAGCACCGTGCCGCCCCGCGTCATCCGGGTGACCGCGGTGCGGATGGTCGCCAGCGGGTCCATCGGCGTGATCGGACAGTCCGAATGCAGCCCGAATCGCAGACCCAGTTCGTCGGCGCAGGCCAGCGGATCCATGTCGGCGGCGCGCTGGGCGCCGAGGAACCGGTCGCGGTGGCGGTCGCCCCAGTAGAAGACGTGGTTGACGAAGAAACTCACCCCGAGTTCGGACTCCCGGATCGCGGCCAGGTCGCTCGGCGCGCTCACCTGGCAGTGTTCGATGCGGTGCCGTCCCACCCGGCCGTCGGTGGCCTGCGCCCGCCGCAGCGACGTGATCGCGGCGCCGACGGCCGCGTCGCCGTTGGCGTGCACGGCGACCTGACCACCCGCGCGGTGCACCCGCAGGATCATCTCGTCGAGTTGCTCCTGCGGATAGAGCAGGTCGCCGTGATGAGCGGGGTCGCAGGCGTACGGGGCGCGGAGTGCGGCGGACAGCCCCTGGATCGATCCGTCGGCCCAGAATTTCGCGCCTGCCAGCCGGAAATGCGCTCCGGCCGCGGGTGCGTGCTCGAACGTGACGCGTCGCTCGTCGAGGGCCTGGAGCGCCAGGTCGCCGCGGAGGAACCCGACGACGTGCACCGGTAACTCACCCGATGCGTCCAATGAGCGGTAGGCGGCCAGTTCCTGCTCGCCCGCCGAGAGGCCCACGCCGAGGTCGTGGATCGTGGTGATTCCCCGCGCACGAGCCGACAGCAGGCTGCGGAGCAACGCACCGTTCACCTCCTGCTCGGTCAGCGCGGGGACCGCCGCGGTCAGCCTCGACACCGCATCGATTTCCCACGCCATGCCGGTCAGCCGGCCGTCGTCCCCGCGGGGGAAGAGCGGGTCGTCCGCCGCCACCGTCGACTCGTCGATGCCCGCCGCCGCGAGTGCGGCGGTGTTGGCGACGGCGAAGTGCCCGCAGATGTGCAGCACGATGACCGGCCGTTCCGTGCTGACCGCGTCGAGGTCCGTCCGGGTCGGGTGCCGTCCCTCGGCGATCTGGGTGTCGTCGTAACCCCAACCGCGGATCCAGCCACTGCCGCCGGCCGAGGCACGCAGCGCCTGCT
This sequence comes from Rhodococcus sp. NCIMB 12038, assembly GCF_002165735.1. Lineage (NCBI taxonomy): Bacteria > Bacillati > Actinomycetota > Actinomycetes > Mycobacteriales > Nocardiaceae > Rhodococcus > Rhodococcus sp. NCIMB 12038. The sequence goes on along the minus strand of NZ_NHML01000013.1, from coordinate 126,521 downwards.
GAATGTCGGCGATCGACCGGCACGGTGGCGTCCGGCAGTCCGCCCAGCCGTCGGTGAGACCGGCGTAGGTGGGGTGGATGTGCGACTCGATGAGTCCCGGGATCACCGTGGCGCCGGGCAGGTCGAGCCGGCTGGCGCCGATCCCGGCGCAGTCGGCCATGTCCTTCCTGGTGCCGGTCGCGAGCACGCGGTCGCCGGCTATGACCAGTGCTTCCACGGTCGGCGACGACGGGTCCTGGGTGTGGATCGCGTCGGCGGTGAGCAGTGTTCGGGACATTCAGGCACCTACTTGGCTGGGAGCGGCCGTGGATTCCACGGCGACGGCGGGCGTGCGACCTTCGGTGCGAAGGCCACGGACGGGGTCGGTGGCCGGCCAGAACAGCCGGGTCGTCACCACGAACAGGATGTTGAGGACCAGGGCGGCCGCGCCGATGTTCACACCGTGCTCGGTGAGCCACACGGACGCGGGGCCGTGCTTGTCGAGATACAGCCACAGCACCACGGCGTCGCCGAGCACCACGCCCATGGCGAGGGCTGAGGGGCGCAGTTTCCAGCCGAACACCATCGTCGCGAACACCACGGCGGCCTGCGTGACGCCGTAATACGCGGTGTTCACCAGGGTCAGCAGGAGCTGAGGCGTCGCGAGGGTGAGCAGGAGCGAGATCGCGAGATATGCCACGACGACTCCGCGTACCCAGATCCGCTGGCGGGATTCGGGGATCCCGGGAATGATGTTGCGCGACACGATCGCACCGATGCCGAGGGCCGCCCCGCACAGCACCACGATCGCGCAGAGTGCCGCGCCTCCGGCAACGACACCGGTCAGCCAGTCGGGCAGCACCTGCCTCGACAGCCGCAGAAGCACCTGGTCGGATTCGGTTCCCTCGAGCTTGGTCGGCAGCAGCGTGATCGCACCGAACGCGGCGGCGACCAGGAACGGGTACATCAGCATGTACAGCGGGTTGAACTTGGCGACCCGCTTGATCGTCGCCTCGGATTTCGCCGCGAGCACGGCCTGCACGACGATCGGGAAGATGAAGAACCCGAGCGACTGGAACACGATCGTCGTCAGGACGAACGTCAGGGACGACCCGGTGACCGTGGAGTGCGAGGCCGTGCCGCCACTGGATTCCGCCGCGGCGAACAGCTTCTCGGTCCCACCGGTCTGGACGATTGCCGCCAGCCCGATCAGGACGGCGCCGAGCAACAGGGCCGTGTCCTTCACGTAGGACACGAAAGCCGGCGCGCGCACCCCGGACAGCATGAGGAACAGCAGCGTGAGTGCCGCACCCGCGAAGACCGCGACGGTGGGGTCGATGGAGATCCCCAAACCGGTCAGCGCGATCTGCAGACCGGCGAGCTGAAGCTGGCCCCACGGGATGAGGAAGACGACCGCCGCAATGGCGATCGTCAATTCCAGACCCCGCGAACGGAAGTGGCGTCCGGCGACGTCGGGCAACGTCATGGCGCCGTATCGCTTGCCCGCCCGCCACAGGTACGGCGCGAAGAAGTACCCGATCGGGTAAGCCAGCAGGATGTAGCCGATGAACCAGACGCCGTAGCTCGCGCCATGCGCGTACACGCCGCCGGGGAACCCGATCAGGGTGCCGATGCTGTACGCCTCACCGGCCCCCAGGATGAAGACCAGCAGCGGACCGAACGACCGGCCACCCACCAGGTAGTCGGAGATCTCCTTCTTGCTGCCGCGCCGCGACAGCACACCCGCCCCGAGAGCGAGGATCAGCACGAGCGTGAAGAACGCCGCGGTCATGACCGTTCTCCCGTCGCCGTGCTCGCAGCGGCGGCTTCGGCACGCTCGGCAGCTTCGAAATCTTTGCGGTCGAACAGCTTCCAGGCGAGATGGAGGCACAGCGAGGTGAGCGGCATCCACAGGAACAACCACGCGAACAGGATCGGCACTCCGAAGACCGCGGCCGTGGAACCGGACAGGACCACGATGCCGCCCAGAACCCCGGCGAACGGGACACCTATCGCGAGTAAGGCGCTTTTTGCCTCGTTGGACATGATTGTTGGGCTCCTATTCTGACTGCGTCGACCGGCGTCGCGGGTTGGTCCGGTGCCGGTCGACGTGCACTCTGGCACTAGTGTGGTCCGAGTCACTCCCCGCGGGCCATGGGTGAATCCCGGAAAACGCCGAAGCGGTTCGTGAATTTCACGGGAGTGTGGAATGCGAGGGGAATGTGCCCGAGTCCGCGGGTGAAGACACGATCCAGCGGTTGTGCCGGCAGGTGTCGGAGGAGATCGAGTCGGTAACCGACCGTGCGGTGCGTCAGATCCGCGCCGAGTTGCAGTCGTACGCTGCCGTTCCGATCGACGAACAGCACGAATACATCGCCCGGCAGCTCGCGGCGACACTGCGCGCCCTCGCGGAGAGCGAACCCCTCGCCGACGACGTCCTCGAGCGTTCACGTCAGCTCGGCCGTCGCCGGGCCATGCAGGGATTACCACTGTCCGACGTCATCGAGACGTACCACATCGCGTCCCGCGAACTGTGGAACACGATGGTCGCCAGAGCCGCCGAACCGACCACCGACCTGTTGCGTGCCGGCGGCATGATGTGGGACCTCGTCCACACCGCCACCAGCGCGGTCGCCGTCGGGCACACCGACGCGACCCGCAGCGAACAGGCCATCCGCGCGGGCGTGCGGTACCGGTTCTTCGAGGCCCTCGCGAAGTCCGCCGACGGCGACGACCGTGACGTGCGCGAGCTGGCGGAGGCGCTCGGGTTCACACCGCAACACGGGTTCCGAGCGGTGTGCATCGCCGCGGTGGAATGGTCGGAAGCGCAGCTCGAGCGGCTGCAACGCACCCTGGACACGATCCCGGGGACGACCCAATGCAGCGGGCACGGCACCGTCATCGTCGCCCTGAGCCAGCACGCACCGGTCGACGACATCGTCCGCGAGGTCCGGCTCGGTCACCCGGGCACCACCGTCGGAGTCGGACTGGACCGCCCCGGCCTGGCCGGAGCGGCGATGAGCATCACCGACGCGCGGCGGGTCCTGCAACTGGCCTCACCCACCGGCGCCGTGGTCCGATTCGCCGACGAATGGGTCGCCGCCACCCTCGCCGACCATCGCGCCGAACTCACCACGCTGCTGGAACCGGGTGCCACCGTCGCCGCCGACCACCCGCACCTCGTCGAGGCGGTGTCGGCCTTCGCCCGCAACGGGTTCTCCATCAGCGCGGCAGGCCGAGACATCCACCTCCACGCGAACTCGATCACCTACCGGCTCGACCGCTGGCAACAACTGACCGGCTGGGACCCCCGGACCCTCGACGGCCTGCAGCGGTCGGTGTTGAGTCTCGGACTGTTCCACCGCGATTCGGGCGACACGGCCCCCGAAGTCAACGGGGAGTAGCGAACTACCGCAACGCCACCTGCACGAGGACGGCGGCGCCGAGGAAGCCGAGCAACCACAGCACCCGCTGGCGGACCTGGTGGGCGGTGGTGCGGTCGAACATCCATTTCCCTGCGGCGGCGCCGAGCATGCAGAGTGGTGTGAACAGGGCGATCTGCGCGAGGACGGGCAGTGTGAGGAGTCCGCCTGCGGCCGAGCCCGCTGCGCCGAAGGCGTCGATGACGAGGAAGAACACGACGAGTGAGGCGCGTCCGGCGGCCACGTGGGTGGACGCGGAGAAGTACATGAGGACGGCGGGCGGGCCGCCGAGGGCGAAGCCGCCGTTGAGGAGTCCGGACGCCATTCCCGTCGCGGCGGTGACGCCTGGGCCCGGCAGCGACTGCCGGTCGGGGACGGCGGCCATGGCGACGGCGGATCCGATGATGGCGACACCGAGCAGTACGCGCACCAGGTCGCCGGACAGTTGCGTGAGCGCCCACATGCCGAGCGGCATTCCGATCAGGGTGCCTGCGAACAACCAGCGCAACGACTTCCAGTGCACCTGCCGCCACACCTGGGGCAGCATCGCGGCGCTGGCGACGACCTCGAGGACGAACACGGTGGGAATCACGGAGGTGGGCGGGAGCAGGACGACGAGTCCGGCGACCCACACCATCGCGCCACCGAAACCCCCGAAGCCGCGGACGACGCCACCGGCCACCACGATGCCGAGGGCGACGAGGAGCGCGGGCAGCGACAGATCCCACACCGTTGCCGCCATACCCTGTTGCTCCGCTTCCGTTCGTCGTCGTCTCCGTCAGAAGTGTGGGGGTCGCGGCGGCGAAGCGACAGATCCAGACGGCGTCGAATCGTCGGTACCAGGAACGCACGGGACGTGGCCTCCGGCGTGATCGCCGGAGGCCACATGCTGGCGGGGACGGATTACACGTAGTCGCCGTAGTGGAACTACACGTAGTCCTTGTACTTGTCGAGCAGGCGCACGGGCTTGGCGAGGGCGTCGCGGCGGAAGGGGTCGCCGAGTTCGCGGGTGCACATGATCTCGATGACCGTGGTCTTGCCCTCGTTCATCTGCGCGGCGACCGCGCGCTGCAACGCGGGACCGACCTCTTCGAGTTTGTCGACGACGATGCCCTCGGCACCCATCGCCTGCGCGATTCCGGCAAAGGATTCGCTCTCGAGTTCACCGGCGACGAAGCGGCGGTTGTAGAAGTCGACCTGGTTCTTCTTCTCCGCGCCCCATTGCCGGTTGTGGAACACCACGGCCGTGACGGGGATGTCGTGCCGGACGGCCGTCATGACCTCGCCGAGGCTCATGCCCCAGGCGCCGTCACCGGCGTAGGCGATGGCGGGCCGTTCCGGTGCCGCGGCCTTCGCGCCGATGACGGTCGGCAGTGCGTAACCGCAGTTGCCGAAGCTCATCGGGGCGAGGAAGCTGCGCGGCTTCTCGAAGCGGAGGTAGCTGTTGGCGACGGAGTTGATGTTGCCGATGTCGGTGGAGACCATCACGTCCTCCGGCATCGCCTTCTCCAGCTCACGCAGCACCTGACGCGGGTGCAGCCAGTTGCCTTCCTCGCCTTCCTGTTCGGCGATCATGTCGAGGCTGAACGGGTCGCGCTCGTGCGTCCACTCGTCGAGTTCCTTCTCCCACGCCGCCTTCTCGGCGTCGATCTTCCCGGCGCGCTCCTCGCGGTTGGCATCACACGCGAGGGCCTTGCCCTCGAGCCGCTCGGTGAGCGCGACGGCCGCGGCCTTCGCGTCGCCGCAGATGCCGACGGAGACCTTCTTGACCAGGCCGAGCATCTTGTGGTCGGCGTCGATCTGGATGATCTTGGCGTTCTTCGGCCAGTAGTCCATGCCGTGCTGCGGGAGGGTGCCGAAGGGGCCGAGACGGGTACCGAGGGCGAGCACCACGTCGGCCTGGCTGATCAGCTTCATCGCGGCCTTCGAGCCCTGGTAGCCGAGCGGTCCGGTCCACAGCGGGTGGCTGGCAGGGAACGAGTCGTTGTGCAGGTAGCTGTTGACGACGGGGGCGCCGAGTCGCTCGGCGAGTGCCTTGCACTCGTCGACGCCGTCGGCCATCACGACGCCGCCGCCGGAGACGATGACCGGGAACTTGGCCTGCGCCAGCAGTTCCGCCGCCTCGTTCAGGCTCTTCTCCCCGCCGGGGCCACGATCGAGGCGGGTGGGCTGCGGGATCTCCGTCTCGATTTCGCCGTAGAAGAAGTCGCGGGGAATGTTGAGCTGCGTCGGACCCATCTCGGACATCGCGCGGTCGAAGCAGCGGCCGGTGAACTCGGCCATGCGCTTGGGATTGTTGACGTGGCCCTGGTACTTCGTGAACTCCTGGAACATCGGCAACTGGTTGGCTTCCTGGAAGCCGCCCAGGCCCGTTCCCATGGTGCCGGCCTCGGGGGTGACGATGACGACGGGGCTGTGCGCCCAGAATGCGGCGGCGATCGCCGTGACGCAGTTGCTGATGCCCGGGCCGTTCTGCCCGATGACCATGCCGTGACGTCCGCTGACCCGGGCGTATCCGTCGGCCATGTGTCCGGCGCCCTGCTCGTGCACGACGGGGACGAGCCGGATGCCTGCGGGAGCGAAGATGTCCATCGCGTCCATGAAGGCCGATCCCATAATGCCGAACATGTCGGTCACGCCGTTCGCGACCATCGTTTCGACGAACGCCTCCGACGGTGTCATCTTCTGTACGCCGGAAACAGCGGTGCGATCGGCACCGTTCTTCTTCTTGGTCATGTGTGATCCTCCTTCAGGGGCGCGCCGGAACCGGCCGAGAATGTCAAAAATCGGAACGTTTCGTTCGTGATTTTGTGATCTGCAGTGACAGTAGGCCACGTCACACGCTTCGTCAATGAATGTTCCTAAAAACGGAACCGGATGTATGATTTTTCGATACACGATGCGAATGCGTCGCCGTTCTGCCTAGGAGGAACCGTGGGTGAGATTCACCGGATCGACGAGTCGAACGGACACCCGACGACGGAGCTACCCGGAGACACACCGACGCTCCGTCTGTTCGCGCTGCTCGAGATGATCGCGTCCAAGGACCAGCTCTTCACGTTGCAGGGACTCGTCGAGGAGACGGGCATGGCCAAGCCGACCCTGCACCGCATGCTGCAGCAACTCGAGGGCGCCGGACTCCTCACCCGGCAGAACAACGGCAGGCACTACGGCACCGGTGTGCGCCTGCGGCGCTTCGCCGAGAACCTGCTGCTCAACGACACCCACCACGGCGCGCGGCACGCCATCCTCCGCAACCTCGTCGCGGAACTCGGCGAGAGCTGCAACGTGACCACCCTGTCGGGTAGTGAGGTGGTGTACCTCGACCGTGTGGAAACCTCCGAGCCCCTTCGGTTTACACTCCATGCGGGGTCGCGGGTGCCCGCGCACTGCTCGGCGAGCGGCAAGATGATCCTGTCGCAGCTCAGCCCCGCCCAGCGCCGGCGACTCCTCGGGCGCATGCCGCTCGAGCGGTACACCAACAAGACGGTCACCGACATCGAACTCATCGAGACCGAACTCAAACAGGTCCGCCGCGACGGTTTCGCCATCGACGACGAGGAGTTCCTGCCCGGTCTCGTGTGCGCGGCGGTGCTCATTCCCTGTGCCACAGGTAATTCCAATCTCTGCATCGCAGTCCAGGCCCCGGTCATGCGACTCACCCCCGACAAGGCGCTCAAGCTGCTTCCCGCGTTGCGGCGGGCGGCCGACGCCATCGGTGAGATCGAGAACGAGGTCCTGGACGACGGAACGGCAGAAATGAACTGAAGGAGGGCGCATGCCCGAAATGACCACTGCGGCACCCAGCCACGTGCTCTCGGCGCGTGAGCTGTTCGGACTCGACACCGACCTGACGGTGCGTGCCTTCCGCGAACCGGTCGACCACGTCCCCGACGTCGACCCCGCGTACCGGTTCGATCACGCGGTGACCACCGCCCTGCTCGCCGGGTTCGACCGCAACCGCCGGGTGATGGTGCAGGGACTGCACGGCACCGGTAAGTCCACGCACATCGAGCAGGTCGCGGCGCGGCTCAACTGGCCGTGTGTGCGAGTCAACCTCGACGGCCACCTCAGCCGGCTGGACCTGATCGGCAGGGACGCGGTCGTGCTGCGAGACGGCAAGCAGGTCACCGAATTCCAGGAAGGCATCCTGCCGTGGGCGCTGCAGCGCCCCGTCGCCCTCATCCTCGACGAGTACGACGCCGGCCGCCCCGACGTCATGTTCGTCATCCAGCGCCTCCTCGAGCGCGACGGCAAACTCACCCTGCTCGACCAGAACCGGGTGCTGACTCCGCATCCGGCGTTCCGGTTGTTCGCCACCGCCAACACGGTCGGCCTGGGCAACCTGAACGGGATGTATCACGGTGCGCAGCGGCTCAATCACGCGCAGATCGACCGCTGGAACATCGTCGCGACGCTCGATCATCTCCCCGCGGAACAGGAGATCGAGATCGTGTCCGCGCGGGTGCCGTCCGTGGGACGGTCGCTGATCGCGTCGATGGTGGCCGTGGCGAACTTGACCCGCAACGGTTTCCGGCTCGGTGACCTGTCGACGCTGATGTCGCCGCGCACGGTGATCACCTGGGCCGAGAACATCGAGATCTTCCACGACCCGGCACTGGCGTTCCGGTTGTCGTTCGTCAACAAGTGCGACGAGGCCGAGCGGCCGGTCGTCGCCGAGTACTTCCAGCGATGCTTCGACGAGGAACCCGAGTGGTCGGCGATGCTCGCGGCGAGCACGGCCTGAGCGGGCGGTCATGGCAGAACTGCCCGTGTGCCCCGAGTCGGTCCGTCGTCGGCAGGAGGTTCGTGAACTCTGCGCCACCAGCATCCGTGCCCTCGCCGGTGAGGGTGAGTTGCATTTTCGCGGAACGGAACTCCATCGCGGACATCGGCGGGTGCCGATGCCCGCCCCGCACCTGCATCCGTCGTTCGGCCGCGCCGACGTCGCCTCCTTCCGCGGCGCGGGCGACGGCATGGCGCTGCGACTGCTGCACACCGATCCCGCCCTGCACCGCAGCCTGTGCCCGGAGGACACGCCGGGTCGGCTGATCTTCGAGACCCTCGAACAGTTCCGCGTCGAATCGCTGGCCGCCGGCGAGTGGGACGGGGTGCGCGCGAATCTGGCCCACCGATTCTCGCGGTGGTCGCAGGAGTTCGTGGCGTCCGGGCTGACGGAGACCGTGCACGGCATGCTGCTGTTCACGGTGATACAGATGTGCCGGGCGCGGATCACCGCCGAGCCGATACCGGAGACCACGCAGGACCTGATCGAATCGACCCGGTTCGGCCTGGCCTCCGTTCTCGGTGACCAGCTTCCGCTGCTGCGCCGAACCCGGCGCTCGCAATCGGATTTCGCGGTGCATGCACTGGCGATCGCCGACGTGATCGGCCGTCGACTGGAGCAGGCCGCGGACGGGGACGAGCCGGGCGGCGCAACGCGCGACGACCGGGCCGCGACCTTCTCCCTGCTCTTCGACTTCGAGCCGGACGAGAGCGACTCGTTCGCGACGGCCGTCTCGGGGCACAGCCGCGTGCTGGGTGACCGCGGCGACGGGTACCGCGTGTACACCCGCGCCTACGACGAGACCCGGCAGATCACGTCCCTCGTCCGGCCCGAACTGCTCCGCGACTTCCGACTGCGCCTCGACCGCGGCATCGAGAACAATCGTCTCAACGTCCGAAAGCTCGGACGGCAGCTGAAGACCCTGCTGTCCGAGCCCGCCCGCGACGGCTGGGAGGGCGGCCGGGACGAGGGCTACATCGACGGTCGCCGGCTCGCGCAGCTCGTCACCTCGCCCACCGAACGCAGACTCTTCCGCGCCGAACGCACCGAACCGCGGAACGACACCACGGTGACGTTCCTCATCGATTGCTCCGGTTCGATGAAGAAGTTCAGCGAACCGGTCGCCGTCCTGGTCGACGTGTTCGCGCGGGCGCTGGAACTGGCCGACGCCCGGTGCGAGGTCCTCGGCTTCACCACCACCGCGTGGAACGGCGGCCGGGCCCGGAAAGACTGGCTCCGGTCCGGTCGTCCGGACGATCCGGGACGTCTCAACGAGGTCCGGCAGCTGGTGTTCAAGGACGCCGAGACCACCTGGCGCCGCGCGCGTCCCGCCATCGCGGGACTGCTGAAGGACGACCTGTTCAAGGAGGGCGTCGACGGTGAGGCCGTCGACTGGGCGTGCTCACGGATGCGCGACCGCGGCCCGGGCAGGAGGCTGCTGTTCGTGATCTCGGACGGCAGCCCACTGGACGGCGCCACCGCGCTGGCCAACGACGAGTTCTATCTGGACCACCACCTCCAGGTCGTGGTCGAACGGCACGAGGACGAACGCGCGGTCGAGGTGTACGGCCTGGGCGTCGGGCTGGATCTGAGCCCGTACTACGACCGTTGCCGGACGCTCGATCTGACGCACGGAACCAACAGCGACGTCATCGCCGACGTGCTGTCGATGATCGCCCACTGACAGGCGCGCCTGTGAGTGGCTCGACTGCGAAGGAGTCACCCCATGACCGAACCCCGGGTATCGCTGGTCACCCTGGACATTGCCGGCACGAGCGTCGACGAGGGCGGCGCCGTGTACGTGGCGTTGCGCGACACAGTCGAGAACTACCTCGGCGGACCGATTCCGGACGACCGTTTCGACCGCTGGAAGGGCACGGGCAAGCGGCAGGCCATCGAGGGACTGCTGCGTGAGAGCGGAGTCCCGGCCGACACGGCCGTTCTCGACTCCGTCGAATCCGAGTTCACGGCAATGCTTCTCGCGGTGTACCGGAAGAGACCGCCCACCGCACTGCCGGGAGTCCACGACGCCTTCGGCGCCCTGCGGCAGCGCGGCATCAAGATCGTTCTCCAGACCGGATACTCACGCGAAATCGCGCAGCCTCTGCTCGAGCAGGTCGGCTGGGAGATCGGACGGGACATCGACGGCGTGATCACCAGCGACCAGGTACGGATGAGCAGGCCCTCGCCGTATCTCATCTTCCGTGCGATGGAACTGGCCGGCGTGCAGAGTGTGGACGAGGTCCTGGTCGGCGGCGACACCCCCAACGATCTGCGGGCAGGCACGAACGCCGGGGCGCGGTACGTGGTCGGTGTGCTGACCGGCGCCCACGACGCCGCGACGCTGCGCCCCGAGCCCCACACGCACATTCTGGAGAGCGCCGCGAAGATCCCCGAACTGCTGGGCTGATCGACGAGCGCGGGCCGGTCCTGTTCTGCAGGACCGGCCCGCGACCCGTCAGTCCCGGTAACTCGGCGTCGGTGGACCCGCCGTCGGCCCCAGCAAACTCAGCCACTGGTCGTACAGGCGATTCCACGTTCCGTCGTCGCGCATCCGTTCCAGGGTTCGGTTGACGAAGCGGACCAGAGCGTCGTTGTTCTTGTTCGCGACGACGCCGTACGGCTCCAGTTCCAGATTCGGGCCGACGATTTCGAGGTTCGGATCCTGCGCGGCGAGCCCGGCGAGGATGGAGTTATCGGTGGTCGCGGCGTCGGCCTGGCCCAGTTGCAGCGTGGTCAGGCAATCGTCCCAGTCGGGGACGGCGACAATCGTGGCTCCGGGTGCCACCCGCTGGATCGTGGCGAGCGACGTGGTGTCGATGAAGGTGCACACCCGCTTGCCGGCCAGGTCCGCGGGAGAAGTGATGCCGGATCCCTCCGGCACGAGCAGACGCTGGAACGCCTCGAAGTACACGGACGAGAATCCGACCCGGGCGGCGCGCTCGCACGTGATGGAGGTGGCGTGAACCACCAGGTCCACGTCGTTTCGCTCCAGTGCGTCGAAGCGGCCGGCCGACGTGAGCAGACGGAATTCCACTTTGTCCGGGTCGCCGAAGAGGTCGCGGGCGATCTCCCGCGCCAGGTCCACGTCGAATCCCGACAGCGTGCCGGTCGACGGGTTCCGGAAACTGAACAGGTTCGTGTTCTGGTCGGTTCCGACGATCAGCCGTCCCCGCGCGACGATCGCGGCCAGCGCCGACCCCGGCGGCGCCGTGTCCGGCCGCAGACCGGGGTCGGGCTTCAGACTCGACAGTGCGCCGCAGGAAGAGGGATCCGGTGGGGGCGGCGGAACGACAGCCGTGGGCGGCAGGATCTCGGCACCGTCCGGGAGCGAGTATTGCGAGTAGTCACCGGCGAGGGGCGGGGGGAGCGCCGAGGGGGCCGCGCACGCCCCACCCACCACGCACAGGGACACTGCCGCGACGAGCACCGCCCGGCACCGCAGGTGCGGGCCGGCCGGGGTTCGTCTCCACGATCTCGTCATCGGCTGCTGCGCGTTCGATCAGGTCACCGCATCATGGTTCACGACTGCCTCCGGTGGTGGCGGTGGGAATTCGGCTCCTGTTGCGCTGCCGCGGCCAGTTCGATGTCCGAGCCGCCGAGTGTCTCCACGGACTCGATGCGCTTCTCGGCCTGCGAGACGGACTCGTCCGCCGAACCGACCGGGGGAGCGGCGGACAGTGATTCGTCGTCGACGCCCGCCTTGCCGAGCCACCTGCGCACCTCGTAGCTGATCAGGATGGCGATCAACGTCAGACCGCTCATGAGGAACTGCGAGCGGGTGCTCGGGAGGAAGGCCATCGCGAGGATGACCGTGGCCATCAGCGCGATGGTGGCGTAGCTCAGCCAGGGGAACAACCACATCCGGAGTTGCAATGCCGCAGGATCTTCGCACTCGAGGCGCCGGCGGAGCACCACCTGGGAGACGGCGATCAGCAGGTACACGAACAGCGCGACGGCGCCGTAGGAGTTGACGAGGAAATTGAACACGACGTCGCCCCACACGTACGTGCAGGCGACGGAGATGTAACCGATGGTCGTGCCGAGCAGAATCGCGCGACGGGGCACACCGTTGCGGGAGAGCTTGGTGAAGAACTTGGGCGCGTCGCCGTTCCGGGTGAGCGCGAACAGCATTCGTGACGTGGTGTACAGCGCTGAGTTCAGGCAGGAGAGTACCGCGGTGAGGACGATGAAGTTCATGATCGTGGCGACGCCGGGAATTCCGAGCACCTCGAGCACCGACGCGTACGGGCTCACGCCGACGCTCTCGGTGTCCCACGGCTGGATGGTGACGACCACCAGAATCGACCCGACGTAGAACGTCACGATCCGCACCACGATCGACCGCATGGCCCGGGCGACAGCACGTTTCGGTTCTTCCGACTCGGCGGCGGCGATCGTCACGATCTCGGCCCCGGTGTAGAAGGCGACGCAGGGGACGACCGCGGCGAGCACCGCACCCCAGCCCAGCGGGGTGAATCCGCCGTGACTGACGAGGTTGCCGAGCCCCGGCGTCGAATCGGGCCACAGCCCGGTGATCCAGAGGGCGCCCATCCCGAGGAACAGGACGATCGCGACCACCTTGATCGAGGAGAACCAGTATTCGAACTCGCCGTAGGAGCGGGCGGACACCATGTTGGTGGCCGTCAGCAGCAGCATCAGCCCCAGGCTCAGCATCCACAGCGGCACCATCGGGATCCACAGTTGCAGGATCCGGCCGCCGGCGATGGCCTCGACCGCAACGACGATGACGAAGAAATACCAGTACATCCACCCCGTCGCGAACCCGGCCCGGCGCCCCAGCGCCTGGCGGGCGTAGACGTAGAACGATCCGACCACCGGCCTGGCGACCGCCATCTCCGCCAGCATCCGCATGATCAGCAGCGTGATGATGCCCGCGAGGAGGAAGGAGATGATCGCGGCAGGTCCCGCGCCGCCGATGACGACGCCGCTGCCCACGAACAGGCCGGCACCGATCACGCCACCGAGCGCGATCAGGTTCATGTGCCGGCGTTTCAGGCCTTTTCCGAGACCGGAACTGTCGGTGTGTTCGGGAACGGTACTGTCCACATTTCCTCCAGAGGGCGTTGACCGAGCGCGCCGGCTGTCTGCGGCCGTCCGTCGTCGGACGGTGGTGCAGGGCGGGCACCGAGCATGTGTGACCCACGTCACTTATTTGGTGAGTCACCTCACCTTACGACTCGCAAACAGCACCAGCCCAGAGCCAGATTTGCGGGGAGGAGAGGGACCAGAGGATTTATGGAACCTGCCCTGCCACGCCCTTTTCCAGAAGGTCCCGTGCGCAGTCCAGTACCGCCTGTTCGGGCGAGCGGGGCTCCCAGCCGAGGACCCGCTTCGCCTTCTCGATGCTGTGCCGATTCCGCCGCCCCAGCGCCGGTGTGATCTCCCGGAGCGAGGGATCGAGATAGCGGGCGGCGAGGCGAACGATGAAGTCGGGGAGTTGGCGCGTGCGCACTTCCCGGCCTTGATCACCGAGGCCGGAATGCAGGACTTCGGCCATTTCCCGCATCCACCGGTAGTCTCCGGTCGCCAGAAACCGTTCGCCTGCCGCCGCCGGCGAGGTCATCGCACGGATGTGGATGTCGGCCAGATCCCGGACGTCGACGATCTCCAATCCGATGCGTGGAACTCCGCGCATGCGGCCGGAGATCATTCGCTGGACGATCCCGACGGATCCGAGGTTGGCGGTGGTCAGCACCGGGCCGAACACGGCGCCCGGCAACACCGTCGTCAACTCGGTGACGCCGCCCTGCTCGCGCATGAAGTCCCAGGCCGATCGCTCGGCGAGTGTCTTCGATCGGCGGTACGGAATCAGCGTGGGATCGTCGGGGTCGGTCCACAACTCTTCGTCCGTGACACCTTCGGTCGCATACGAGGAGGGGCTCGCCGCGTTTGCGGCGGATGTCATCACCACTCGCCGTACGTTCGCCGCGGTGGCGGCGCGTAGGACCCGGAGTGCACCGCCGCGCGCCGAGGCGATCAGCATGTCTTCGCCGCCGGGGCCCGAGATTCCGAGCGGGGAGGCCACGTGCAGCACGTAGTCGACCCCGTCGACAGCCTCGTCCCAGCCGGCGTCTGCGGTCAGATCCGCGACGGCGAACGTCAGGCGACCCGGATCGACGTCGACCACGCCGGACACCGCCGCCCGCACGTCATTCGCCCTGCTAGCGCTGCGGACGGTCGTCCGGACGTCGTATCCCCGCTTCAGCAACTCGACGATGCACCAGCCCGCGACGTAGCCGCTGCCGCCGGTGACCAGTACCAACTCGGTCATGACGTCCATCCTTCCGTAAACCGACCCGGTCCGATGCGCGCCACAACCGTGGCGTGAGCACGTCGTCACGCTGACACGCGCAGCGCATAACGCCCTTCCCGGCGGGTACTACTTCCGTACCGATCCTCGTCGCCGCGGGAGGCGCTATGACCACCGACAACCAGGGCGACCGAACCGACGTCGACAAGGCGTTGCTCGGACACTCGACGTACCGCAGCCTCGGCGAACAGCAACTCTCGCCCGCGGAGGAGCGATTCGAGAAGGGCCGCCGCACGATCGGGCTCTTTCTCGCGCCACTGCTCACCATCGGATTCCTCGCGCTGCCCCTCGACATTCCGCCGAACCAGCAGACACTGGCAGGCGTCCTGCTCGGCGTCATCGTGCTGTGGGTGTCCGAGGCGGTGCCGATCCCGATCGGCGGCCTGCTCGGTGTGGCCGTCGTGGTGTTTCTGGGGGTGGCGCCTGCCGACGAGGTCCTCTCGGCGTTCGGGTCGTCGACGATCTTCACGTTCATCGGCGCGTTCATCCTCGCTCAGGCGATGCTCGAGCACGGCGTGGCGCGGCGGTTCGCGTTCCGGATCCTGACGCTGCCGAAGGTCGGCCAGTCCACCACCGGGGTCATCGTCGCGTTCGGCGTCATCACGTGCGGGCTCTCGGCGTTCGTGTCCAATACCGCCACGGTGGCCATGCTGCTGCCCACGGCGCTCGGCATCCTCGGCGTCATCGCCAAGCTGATGCAGCACCGCGGCGTGGTCGCACCGGACTTCGACCCGTTACGGCTCCGCGTCGGCGCCGCGATCATGCTGATGCTCGCGTACGGCGCGAGCGTGGGCGGCCTGCTGACGCCGGTCGGGAGCCCGCCGAACCTGATCGGGCGCGGGCTCATCGAGGAGGCCACCGGGGAGCGGATCACGTTCGGGCAGTGGATGGTCATGGCCGTCCCGATCTGCCTGGTGATGTTCATTGCGCTCGCCTTCATCCTGCTGCGCCTCAACAAACCGGAGATCCGGCGCATCGAAGGCGTCTCCGACTACCTGGCGGAGCAGCGCGCGGAAATGGGCCCTCTGTCGCGGGCCGAGAAGAACACGCTCATCGCGTTCGGGGTCACGGTGACGCTGTGGATTCTGCCCGGCGTCGTCGCCGTGTTCGCAGGCAACGACTCCGACCTCTACGCGACGATCAGCGACCGACTCGACGAAGGCATGGTGGCGGTGTTCGGGGCTGCGCTGCTCTTCCTGCTGCCGACCGACTGGAAACAACGCGAGTTCACACTGCGCTGGCGGGAAGCGGCGCAGATCGACTGGGGCACGATCGTCCTGTTCGGCACCGGCATCATCTTCGGGTCGCTGCTCGCCGACACCGGTCTCGCCGAGACGATCGGCACCTCCGTCGCCGACTCGCTGGGCCTGACGAGCGTCGTCGCCATCACGATCTTCGCGGTGCTCCTGGCCATCGCCGTGTCGGAGACGACGAGCAACACGGCGTCCGCGGCGGTCGTGGTGCCGATCGTGATTCCGGTGGCGATCGCGGCCGGGGTCAACCCGTTCGTCCCGGCTCTCGCGGCCACGTTCGCCGCGTCGTTCGGCTTCATGCTGCCGGTGTCGACGCCGCAGAACGCCGTGGTCTACGGCTCCGGCGCGGTACGGATCACCACGATGATCCGAAGCGGTATCACGTTCGACATCATCGGCGGAATCCTGATCATCGTCCTGCTGCCCCTCATGGTCGCCGTGGTCGGTCTCGGCGCCGGCTGACGCACGGACGTGGTCGCAAATGCCGCTGCGGTGGACGCGATCTGAGAGACTGGCCGCGGAACGATCGCGAGAGTACGAGGGGGCAGCGGGAGTATGCGGGGGATCTTCGGACGAGCGGCCCTGGCCGTCGGTATCGGCGTCGTCTTCGCGGCGGGGGCCACACCGCTCGCCGCCGCGCAACCGGCGCCGGGCGACGAACTCGACTGGGGGCCGTGCCCGGCCGAATACGAACTCGATCCGGCGTCCGAGCAGTGCGGGTCGGTCACCGTGCCCCGCAACTATGCGGATCCGGCCGCCGGCACGATCGACGTCCTCGTCACCCGCCACCGCGCCGAGGATCCCGGCGCGCGGCGGGGTGTGCTGTTCACCAATCCCGGTGGGCCGGGCGGCGACGCGATCGGCTCGAACAGCATGTTCGTCGACGTGCTGCCCGACGCGGTCCGCGCGCAGTGGGACGTGATCGGTGTGCAACCGCGCGGGCTCCCGTACGCAGGCGCCGTCGACTGCGCCCTGTCCCCCGAGCAGACGACGGAGATGGGCCTCGGCTTCGGCGGCGCCGCAACGCGTGCCGCGTGCGAGTCCGCCGCGCCGGGCACCACGGCACACCTGACGACCGAGAACACCGCGCGGGACTGGGAGCAGGTCCGGGCGGCACTCGGCGAAGACGTCATCGACATCTACGGCCTGTCCTACGGCACCATCCTCGGATCCACCTACGCGACGCTGTTCCCGCAGCACACCGGCCGGATGGTCCTCGACTCCGCGGTCGACCAGAAATGGCTGTGGAACGACGTGCTGTGGCAGCAGAACGACGGCTACAAGGAACGCTTCTACGACCTCATGGACTGGGTCGCCGCCCACAACGACACGTACGGGCTCGGCGACACCCCGCTGAAGGTCTACCAGCGGTGGTCGGACCGGATCGTCGAGGAGGCGGGCGGCAACCCGACGCTCGCGCCGCCGCCCGCACAGGTCGGTGACGTACCGCCCGGCCTGGAATCGCTCGCCGACGCCTACCGCGGCGGGGTCGATCTGACCGGACCGGCCCGCGTGCAGTTCGAGGCCTTCATCCGTGGCATCGCAAATCCGTCGCACACCCAGACGTCGTCCAGCATCTACGTGATGACACGGCAACTGCTTCCCGCCCGGAACAACTGGCCCCTCCTGGCCCGGGTGGTCCGCGACGGACCCGGCGCGATCCCCGAGGGTGCCGGGCTGAACGACCTGACGGAGCAGGAGTACGCGCGACTGCTCCAGTCCCAGACGATGCAGACGCTCGTGCTGTGCAACGAGAACGCCGTCGCGGCCCGGCCGGACCGCATCCCCGGGTGGCTGTTCTCCACGTTCGTGACCGGCGACCTCTTCGACCTCATCAGGTACGGCTACAGCTCCGGAACGTTCTGCGCCGGTGCGCCGCCCGTCGTCGCACCACCCGCGTTGAGCAACCGGGGGCTGGTGACGGCGCCGCTCGTCCTGCAGGGCCTGCGCGACCCGCAGACCCCGTATCAGGGCGGAGTTCGGCTCGCCCACGACATGGGGGCGAACCTCGTCACCGTCGGGGGCGGAGATCACGGCGCCGGAATCCAGGGCGGCAACGCCGTCGTCGACCGGGCCGTCACCGAATACCTCGAGACCGGGCACACGAGCGTCACGGAGGCACCCGAGGCGCCGATCACCGCACCGCTGTGAATCCGGCCCGGAGCGTCAGCGAACGTAGTCGGCACCCGTGATGTCGACGGTCGCCCCGGTTGCATGACGGGCACGACCCGACGCGAGGAACGCGATCGTCTCGGCCACGTCCTCGGGCGGTGTGGCCTCGCCGAGGGGGAGCGCGGCCGCTGTGCCGCCGACCAGCGCGTCGTCGGCGAGATCGGTGGCCACCCATCCCGGGGCCACCGCGTACGCGAGGATGTTGTCGCCGGCGAAGCCGCGGGCGACACCTCGGGTGAGCGCCAGGATCGCGCCCTTCGCGGCGCCGTATGCCAGGTGGTCGGCGTCGTCACCACGGTGGGAGGAGCGGCTGGCCACGGTGACCACGGCGCCGCCGCCGTGTTCGCGGAAATGCCTGATCGCGTATCGGGTCAGATCGGCGGGCGCGGTGAGATTCAATGCGAGGTTGCGAGTCCACCCCTCGTTCCACTCGGACTCGTCGTCGATCGGGGACGCGATCCAGGCGCCGGCGTTGTTGACCAGCACATCGATCCGCCCGCACACGCGCACCGCCTCCTCCCACACGTCGCGGGTGGCGGCGGGGTCGGTGAGGTCTCCCTGAACAAGGTGCACCCGGGTGCCGCCGAGTTCCTCGGCAAGGTTCTTCGCCGCGCGCTCGTTCGACGCGTAGTGCACGACGACGCTGCCGCCGTCCCGGTGGATCACCCGGGCGGTGGCCGCACCGATACCCCGGGACGCACCGGTCACCAGGACAGCCTTTCCGGCGAACGGACCTGCCGCGGCGGCACTCACGAGACAGCCTGCGCGCCGGTAATTTCCACGGCCGCACCGCAGAGGAACGGAGCCTCGTCGGAGGCGAGGAACGCGACGAGCGCGGCGACCTCCTCGGGCCTCCCGATGCGCCCGAACGGGACCTTCGCGTCGAGGTCGGCGACGGTCAGGCCCTTGCGGGCCAGGCCGGCCTCGAGCATCGGCGTGCGAATCTCGCCGGGACACACGGCGTTGACCCGGATGTTGTGCGGGGCGTAGTCGCGGGCGAGGTTCTGGGTGAAGGAGACCACCGCGGCCTTGGAGACGTTGTAGGCGACGTGCCCCGGGGCGGGGTACAGGCCCCACTGGGACGCGGTGTTGACGATGGCACCCCTGCCTGCCTCGATCATCGTCGGGAGCACCGCGCGGCACAGGTGGAAGAGGGCGTCGACGTTCACGGCGAACGTGGCGGACCAGTCGTCCTCGGTCAGCGACAGGAGGTCGCCGCGCCGGTTGATGCCCGCGTTGTTCGCCAGGACGTCGATCCGGCCGTGGCTCTCGGCGACATCCGCGGCGAGTGCCGCGCACGCCTCGGGATCGGTGACGTCGAAGACCCGGGCCGCGGCGAGCAGACCCCGCCCGGCGAGTTCGTCGGCGACGGCCTTGGCGGCGGCGTCGTCGGCGTCGCACACGAGAACGCGGGCACCCTCCTCCGCGAACCGGGCGCTGATCGCGGCACCGATGCCGCCGCCGGCGCCGGTGACGATCACGACGTGGTCGTCGAACCTACGAGTGGTCTGGGTTGGGCTCATGGCCTGGCTGCTCCCGTTCGGTCGGAGTGTCGGTGGGTGGTGCGGTCAGAACCGGACGGCGTCGATGAACTTGTTCAGCTCTTCGTTGTCGGACCTGGTGAACGCGAGTTCCGGCGTGGTGTTCACGGCGATCTCGCCGTCCTGGAAGAACACCAGGCGGTCGGCCGCCTTCGACGCGAAGGCCATGTCGTGGGTGACCAGCGCGATGGCGATGCCTTCCTCGGCCTTCAGGCGCCGCAGCACCTCGAGGACCTCGGCGGCCACCGGCGGGTCGAGCGCCGACGTGATCTCGTCGCACAGCAGCAGTCGCGGCTTCATCATCAACGCGCGGGCGATGGCGACGCGCTGACGTTCACCGCCGGACAGCTGGGGGCACCGGCTCAGGATGTGCTGCTTCATCCCGACCTCCGCGAGCGCGGACTCGGCACGGTCCCGTGCTTCCGAGCCGGACATGCCGAGCCGTTTGCGGGGCGCGAGGGTGAGGTTGTCGAGGACGTTCATGTGCGGCCAGAGGGTGTACGTCTGGAACACCATGCCGACGTGAAAGCTCTTGTCCGCCCATGCTTCGGTGCGCTGCTGGTCCTCGAAGACGCGGACGCCGTCGAAGTCGATGGTTCCCTCGTCGGGTTCGGTGAGACCGGCGAGCGCGCGCAGCATGGTGCTCTTGCCGGATCCGCTCTTGCCGATGATGACGGTGATGTCGCCGGCGTGCATGTCGAAGTCGACGTTGCGCATGATGGTGCGGCCGTGGAAGCTCTTCTGCAATCCGCGGGCGGAGACGAGGACGCCGCCGATGTCGGTCTGGAACGGTGCGGTGGATTCGAGGGTTTTCATCGCCGGCCTCCGGTTCGGTTTGTGCGATCGGTGGGGGTGCGGTGGTCGGTCGTCATGCCGTCGCCACCCGTCGCCCGGGAATCATGCGACTGAGGAAGCTCTGGCTGCCCGCTGCCCCGCGTGCCGAGTTCTGCTGCATGCGGCGTTCGAGATTGCTGGTGGCCAGGGAGACCGGGAACGCGACCGCGAAGTAGATCACCGCCGCGAGGGTGAAGACTTCCAGTGAACGGTAGGTCTCGGACGAAATCGTGTTCGCGACGAACATCAGGTCGGCGACCGCGATCGTCGACACCAGGGCCGAATCCTTGAAGATCGAGATGTTCAGCGACAGGATGACCGGCGTCTGCTGCCGAATCGCCTGGGGGACAATGATGTAGCGCAGCTGCTGCAGCCGCGTCAGGCGCAGCATCTTGCCGGCTTCGACCTGCTCGGCGGGCACTGCCTGGAATCCGCTCCGGTAGGCCTCGGCCATGAACGCGGTCAGGTTCGCCGACAGCGCGATGACCGCCGAGGTGAATCCGGAGATCGTCAGGCCGGTGAGGGCGGGGAGTGCGTAGAAGATCCAGAAGAGTTGCACGAGCATCGGGGTGCACCGGAACACCTCGATGTAGGCCTGCGCCCCCCAGCGGACCAGTTCGATCTCCGACATCCGCGCGACCGCGATGGGCACGGCGAGGACCATGCTGATCGCGATGGTGATGACCGTGAGTTCGAGCGTGACGACCAGGCCCTGGAGCATGAGGGGAAACGCGTCGGCGACGACGTTCCAGTCGAATTCGTACTTCATGGCTGCCGTCCCTACTTCTTGGCCAGGTCGCCGAGATCGTCGATCTCGTGGTAGTCGACGTCGGCGTAGGCACGGGAGAGTTGTCCGCTCTCGCGTGCACGCTCGATGGCGATGTTGATGATCTGCAGCGACCGCGCGTCGGTGTCGGCGGGGATCCCGTACGCGGCCGACGCGGAGTAGATCGGCGGATCGGGCACGACGATCTTCAGGCTGGGATCGGCCAGGGTCTGGGCCTCGGCGGTCGGCAGATCGGCGAACTCCGCGATCACGCGGCCTGCCTGGAGGGCGGAGAGCGCGTTGGAATAGTTGTCCACCGGCATGACGGTCAATCCTGTTTCTTGAACTGCCTTTTCAGGAGCGGAGCCCTGCGCGGTCGCGACGGCACCCCCGTCCGTCCTGATCTGTTCGGCGGTGGTGTGCGGCGAGTCCGCCTTCACCACGTACACCGCCTGGTACTCGTAGACCGGATCGGTGAACTGAATGGCCAGCGACCGTTCGACGGTGTAGTCGAGGTTGGCGGCGAAGTCGTAGCGATCGGCCTGCAGTCCCGCGACGATGTTCTTCCATTCGGCGGCCACCGGCTTCAGTTCCACGCCGAGTTGATCCGCCAGGGCCTGCAGTGGGATGAGGTTCGGTCCCCCGAGCGTTCCGTCGGCGCCCTGGACGGTCATCGGCGCGGCAATTGCCACACCCACCCGGAGTTCCCCCCGGTCCTTGATGTCGTCGACGAACGAACCCTGCGGACCCCCGACGCCGCCGGACTCCGATCCGCTGCTCAGGCCGGCGCCGACGTAGCCGGATGCCGCGGCGACGACGCAGATGCCGGCGACGCCGAGAACTCTCTTGGTGCTTTTTTGCATGACTGCCCTCTTCGTGTGCAGGGTGCAGGCGCCGTGGGGTGCGGCGGCACTGGGTCCGAATTCCGAGTTCGGTGAGGCGATTCGAGTGAAGCGCGTGTGACTCCATCGCTCGGCTGGTGTGGAAGTCGGCGAAAAGTGTGATCCACGCCGCATTTCCTCCTCCGTAAGATTGTCAAACAATCAGACGGAGCGCAAGAGGTCGGCGAAGGAATTCGAGATTTCGGCCGATCGGCGTCACCCGGACGAAACACCTCCGCGGTGCGTAGAGGACCCCGCAGGCAGCTGAGCTGGGGATTGTCCGGTCGCGCCTGCGCCGGTGCGCGTCAGGCAGCGGTATGTAAATTTCGGATCATCTCGGCGGCCACAGCCGTCCGAGGAGCCCCGAAGCTCAGTCCGAGCCCTCGGCGGCCGCCATCAACGCGACGAGCTCTTCGGCGCTGTCGATGGTGTGCGCGACGAAAGCCGCCCGGATCTTGTCGAGGTTGCGCGTGCGAATCGCGTCGACCAGCCGCTCGTGGACCTCGAAGGCACGCTGGGGGTCCGACCGGGTGAACTGATCCTGCGCGAGCGCGATCGTGATGTGAGCCTCGGTGACCGGCCACAGCTTCAGCAGCAGGTAGTTCTCCGACGCCGCCCAGATGCTGCGGTGGAATCGCAGGTGGGCGTCGTGCTGGACGAGAGGGTCGGGGTCGAAGGCGAGCCGCGCGTACTCGCGCCAGCTGTCCATCACTATCTCGAGACGACGCCCGGAGCCGTCGGCGAGGATCGCGGTCATCGCCTGCATGTCGATCGCGACGCGCGCTTCGGCGATGTCGAGGAGGGCCTTCGCGTCGAGCGACGCCACCCGCAGGCCGCGGTACGGCTCCTGCACGAGTAGCCCCTCCTGGGCCAGCTGGTTGAGGGCTTCGCGGACGGTGGGCCTGCTCACGCTCAGCGAAGACGACAGCTGGGCCTCGGTGAGCTTCTCGCCGGGCTGCAGGGCGCCGAGCACGATCGCGCGCTTGATCTCGGCGATGACGCCGTCGCGCCGGGTGGTCGAGGCGACGGGCAGTAGCGCCGAGGCACTGCTCGGTGCGATCGCCGCCGTGCCGTCGGCCGTGGCCTGTGACTTCGCCATGATCCGCCTTGTCGAGTGGGGACTTCCTTGAAACCCATTATGCATATTGCCTGACAATCCCTGACCTGGGGCTCAGTTGGGCCCAGGGATGCTCCGTTCGATCACGGGCAGGACGTCAATTTCCCCCAGCCGTTGACAGCGGGTCGGCGCAGTGCTTAGTGTTGCCCATCACAAGCGCAGATTGTCTGACAAACTGCATCTCACATTTTTCGCGACCCACCGGTTGCATCGAAGCGCCGGTCGGCGCTGTCAGGAGGCTGAGGACATCATGCGAATCGTTGTTGTCGGAGGTGGTGTCGTCGCCTTGGCGAGTGCGTACCGTCTGGCCAAGGCCGGCTGCGAGGTCGTCGTACTGGAAGCCCGGACCGCGGGGTCGGCCGCCACCCACGGGAATGCCGCGAAGATCGCGCTGGCCGAGAGCGGGCCGGTCCCGGCGCCCGGCGTGATCCTGCAGGGACTGCGGTGGATGCTCAAGCCCGACAGCCCGCTCTACGTGAAGCCCTCCGTGGCACCGGATTTCATCAAGTTCATGCTGACGATGGCCCGGCACTGTAACGCCCGGGACTTCCGTTTCGGCCTGGAGACACACCTGCGGCTGGCGTCCGACGCGAACGACCTGCTCGACGAGTACACCAAGGACGGCATCGAATTCGAGATGCACAAGGCCGGTGTGCTGCTGGCGTTCGAGACCCGCGAGCGCTACGAGGAGCACTGCGGATCTCTGCCGATCTTCGAGGGCTTCGGCATGCACCCGACCCACCTGGACAGCGACGGCGTGCAGGAAACCGAGCCGGCGCTCAACCACCGGATCAAGCACGGCCTGTTCTTCGCCGACGACCGCCAGCTCGAGCCCGATTCCCTGACCCGTGCGCTGGTCAAGCGCTGTGAGGAACTCGGGGTGCAGATCCGGGAGAACACGAAGGTGGGACGGTTCCTGCGCCGGGGCTCCACCGTGACCGGCGTGGTCACCGACACCGGCGAGCAGATCGACGGCGACGCGCTGCTGCTGGCGGCAGGTGTGTGGAGTGGTCCGCTGTCGAAGGAGCTCGGCGCCCCGATGCCCATCCGTCCGGGCAAGGGCTACAGCGTCGACTACAGTCCGGCGCCGATCAAGCTGAACACCTCCCTGACGCTCGAGGACGCCCGCGTTGCGGTCACCCCGCTCGACGGCATGATCCGGCTCGCCGGAACCATGGAGTTCGGGGGCTTCGAGGAGAGCGTGAACCAGACCCGGGTCGCCGCCATCCAGCGCGCGGCCGCGGAGAACTTCGACGGCTGGGACAACCCGCCCGGAGCAGCGGCGCCGTGGGCGGGACTGCGTCCGATGACCCCGGACGGCCTGCCGATCGTCGGCAAGTTCGGGAACCTCGACAACGCCTACATCGCCTCCGGGCACGGCATGCTGGGCCTGACCCTGGCGCCGGGCACCGCCGAGATCATCACCGAAACCATTGTCAATCACCGTGTTCCGGAGATCGCCACCTCGATTTCACCCAACCGCTTCCTGACTCGCCGCGCCCTGCGCCGCGCCTGATCGGCCGTCTCGGCAGGCGCCCTCCGAGAAAGAACCCTCATGCCATGACGATCGCACAACCGGCTACCGGCGTCGTCCGCGGTCTGCAGCCGATCAGCAGCGGCACGCGCCGGGAAGAAGTGGCCGACTCGATCCGCCGGGCCCTCCTCACGGGGGAACTGCAACCCGGCCAGCGGATCAAGGAAGTCGAACTCGCCGCCGTCCTCGGGGTCAGCAGGCCCACCCTGCGGGAAGCAGTACACGTCCTGATTCACGAGGGAACCCTGATCCAGGAGCCGTACAAGGGGATTCGGGTGGCGCAGACCAGCCCGGCCGCGTTGCTAGACCTCGCGGAGGTCCGTGTCTCGCTGGAAACCACGGCGGCGCAACGGCTGGCCGCCGACCCCACCCGCGGCGGACTCGACACCCTGCGGCAGGCACTCGACGACCACCGGACGGCGATCGCCTCGGGCGACGTCGTGGCGTCCGACCTGACGCACCTCGAGTTCCACCGGACGTTGTGGCTGGCGTCGGGCAACGAGATGCTGATCAAGATCTGGCCTCTCGTGGCGGCGCAGATCCGCATGGCCATGACGGTCGACCAGGCCACCCGGTACGACCCCGACCGCGACCTCGCCATGCACGCCCGGCTGGTCGACGTCATCGAGCTGGGGGATCCCGACATCATCCGGGCCGAAGTGACCCGGCACATCCGAAGCAGCGCAGAAGAAGTCGTCTCGATCATCAGCGACTCCGACCAAACCTGACACACAAGGAGACAATTCATGAGCACGCAATTCAGCGGAATCCTCGCCGCGGTCGTCACCCCGTTGACCGCCGACGGGTCCGCCGTCGACCCCGACGGCATCAAGCGTCAGGCCGAGCACATCATCGGCGGCGGCATCAACGGCCTCGTCCCCGGCGGCAGCACCGGTGAGTTCACGACCCTGTCCACCGACGAGCGCAAGCGGGCGACGGAGCTGTACATCGAGGCCGCGGCGGGCCGGGTCCCCGTCGTCGCAGGCACCGGCGCACTGAGCACCGCCGAGACCGTCGAGCTGAGCAAGCACGCCGCCGACGCCGGCGCCGCCGCGGTGATGATCGTCCCGCCGTTCTACGACACCCCGTCCTGGGACGAACTGCTGACGCACTACAGCGCAGTGTCCGACGCGGTCGACATCGACATCATGTACTACAACCTCCCCTCCGCCACCGGGGTGGACCTGGCGCCCGCGCAGTTCGCCGAACTGGCGCGCAAGACCCGCGTCAACTCCTACAAGGACACCGGCGGAGACGCGGCGAAGTTCGCGTCCGTGCTGAACCACCACGCCGCGGACATCACCGCCCTCAACGGCTGGGACACCCTCTCGTTCGCCGGGCTCGCCGCAGGCGCGAAGGCATCGGTGTGGGGGACCGCGAGCGTCATCCCGCAGCTGTGCGCGGACTTCTTCGACGCGCTCTCCGTCCGCGGCGATCTGGTTGCCGCCCGGGAACTGTGGACGAAGATCTTCCCGATCTGCGAATTCCTCGAATCACACAACTACGCTTGCGCTATCAAGACCGGCCTCGAGCTCGTCGGCCAGGACGCGGGCCCGACCCGCCGCCCGGTGCTGCCGTTGGCACCGGAGTACCGGGACGAGTTCCGCCGCCTCCTCCTCGCGGCCGGCGTCAGCGTCGTCGAGAACTAGAACCGAAGGACGAGACCGTGATCCCCAGGCAGACCATCAACGCCGTCGACGTCCACGCCGCCGGCGAGCCCGGACGGGTGCTCATCGGCAGCCACCTGCACGTCAAAGGCGCCACCATGGCCGACCGGCTGCAGTACTGCCGTGAGCACCTCGACGATCTGAGGTTGCTGATGCTGCACGAGCCGCGCGGCTATCCCGGACTGTGCGCCGTCCTGGTGCTTCCCCCGGTCAACCCGGACAGCGACTTCGGCATGGTGGTGCTCGAACAAGGGGGATTCCGGCCGATGTCCGGGAGCAACCTCATCTGCGCCGTCACCGCGCTCCTGGAAACCAGCACCCTGCCGGTGCAGGAGCCGGTGACGAAGCTGAAGGTCGACACCGCCGTCGGTGTCGTGCACGTGCGCGCCGACATCGCCGGCGGCAAGGTCGTGCGGGTCACGTTCGACAACGTCCCCGCGTTCGCCGTGGCCATCGACCATCCGCTCGAACTGCCCGAATACGGCACCGTCCCGGTCGACATCGTCTTCGGCGGGCAGTTCTTCGTCCAGGCCAAGGCCGCCGACCTCGGTCTGGAACTGGTGCCCGGCGCCGCGAAGGACCTGGCCCGCGCCGGGGCCGTGCTGCGCACCGTCGCGCAACGCGATATCGCGGTCCGGCACCCGTTCAACCCGGACATCGACCACGTCGCACTGACGATGATCCACGGCCCGTCCCCGACCCCGGGGGTCTCCGGGCGCAACACCGTCGTCCTCCCCAACGGCACCGTCGACCTCGCCGACCCGACGACGTGGACCGGCGCACTGGACCGGTCGCCGTGCGGCACCGGCACCTGCGGGCGGATGGCCGCCAAATACGCGCGCGGCGAACTGGCACTCGGGGAGCAGTTCGTCCACGAAAGCCTGCTCGGCACCACGTTCACCGGCACACTCACCGACATCACCGACGTCGGACCGCACCGGGCGGTGCTGCCGTCGGTCAGCGGCCGCGGCTGGATCACCGGCTTCAACCAGTACGTCCTCGACGCGGACGACCCGTTCCCGCGCGGCTACACCCTGGGCGACCTGTGGGGCCCGGAATCCGAGGGCGACGACGCCCGGCAACTACTCGACCAACTCGATCTGGAGAATTGATGACCACCCACGAGAAGCTGCAGTTCATCGCCGGGGAACGCCGGCACGGCAGCTCCGGGACGGAGCTGACGATCATCGACCCGTCCACCGGTGAGCCGATCACCACCGGCCTGGCCGCGACCACCGGGGACGTCGACGCCGCCGTCGCGGCCGCTCGCGCCGCCTTCCCGGGCTGGTCCCGCACCACCCCCGCCGAACGCTCGGACATCATGCTGCGCTGGGCCGAGGTCCTGCGGTCCCGCAGCACGGAGCTGACCGCCCTGGAGAGCCGCAACGGTGGCAAGGCGATCAAGCTGGCCGACGGTTTCGACATCCCCGGGGTGATCGACAACGTCACGTTCTTCGCCACCACCGCCCGCAATCTGGAGGGCAAGGCGAGCGGGGAGTACTCCGGCGATCACACCTCGTCGATCCGCCGTGAGGCGATCGGTGTCGTCGGGTCGATCTCGCCGTGGAACTACCCGCTGCAGATGGCGGCCTGGAAGATCCTGCCCGCGGTCGCCGCCGGCAACACCATCGTCCTCAAGCCCTCCGAGCTCACCCCGCTGACCTCGCTGCACTTCGCCGAGACCGCGAAGGAAGCCGGCGTGCCGGACGGCGTCGTCAACATCCTCACCGGGGCCGGGCGCATCGCCGGACAGGCTCTGGTCGAGCATCCCGACGTGGACATGGTCTCGTTCACCGGGTCGACGCCGGTCGGCAAGCAGGTCGCCGCGACCGCCGCCGGCAGCGTCAAGCGGGTCCATCTGGAACTCGGCGGCAAGGCACCGTTCGTGGTGTTCGACGACGCGGACCTCGAGGCGGCCGCCCGTGGCGCCGTCGCCGGTGCGCTGATCAACGCGGGCCAGGACTGCACCGCCGCCACCCGCGCCTACGTCCAGCGTCCCCTCTACGAGAACTTCGTCCGTCGGGTCGCCGAACTGATGGACGAGGTGAAGGTCGGCCCCGCCGACGACACCGACACCGACATGGGCTCGCTGATCTCACTGAAGCAGCGCGACCAGGTCGCGGCGATGGTCGACCGGGCCCGCGACGCCGGCGCGAAAGTGGTTCGCGGCGGCCGCATCCCGGAGCACACCCCGGCGGCGGGCGCGTACTACGAGCCCACGCTGATCGTCGATGCGGCGCAGGACTCCGAGATCGTCCAGCAGGAAATCTTCGGCCCCGTCCTGGTGTGTCTGCCGTTCGACACCGACGACGAGGCCGTCACCCTCGCCAACGACACCCCCTACGGCCTCGCCGCATCCGCCTGGACGCAGAACGTGTACCGGGCGCAGCGGGCCACCCGGGAAATCCAGGCCGGGTGCGTGTGGGTCAACGACCACATCCCGATCATCAGCGAAATGCCGCACGGCGGCTACAAGGCCTCCGGATTCGGAAAGGACATGTCCACCTACTCGTTCGACGAGTACACCAACGTCAAGCACGTCATGTCCGACATCACCGGAGAGGCGCACAAGGGCTGGCACGACCTCATCTTCGGCGGACACTGACCCCGAACACTTTTCAGCTACCCACCGGGGCGGGGTCGATCTCTTCTGCCGAGGAGGTCGACCCCCGGACACGATGGTCCCCGGCGCCCGCCGAACCTCACGCCAATGAGAGCGGGCACCTGAATCCCCAAGGAGGATTCACATGAGCACATTACCGGATTCACCTTCGGCGCCCGGATCCCCGGACGCTCCCGATCACAAACTGAAGAGAAGTCTCGGACTCTGGCAGCTGACGTTGCTGGGGGTCAGCACGCAGATCGGCTCCGGCTGGTTGTTCGCGGTGCTGTCGTCGGCGTCGGTCGCAGGCCCGGCCGCCATCCTGTCCTGGATCCTCGGCGCGGGCCTGTTCATCGTCGTGTCGCTGACCTGGATCGAACTGGGCACCATGTTCCCGAGATCCGGCGGGATCGTGCGCTATCCCGCGCTCTCCCACGGTGCGTTTGCCGGGTGGATCACCGGCTGGGGATACTGGATCGGCACCGTCTGCCTGCCCGCCATCGAAGCGCAGGCCGTCCTGACCTATCTCGGCGGCCGGTTCCCGCATCTCGGTCTGGTGAAGGTGGAGCAGGGCACCACCATCCTCGCCTGGCCGAACGGAATACTCTGCGGCATCGGCATTCTCGCGATCTTCTTCGTCCTCAACCTGTTCGGCGTGAAACTGCTGGCCAAGGTCAACACGTATGTGACGATCTGGAAGCTCGTCGTCCCGTGCCTGACGTTCATCCTGCTGTTCTTCGCGTTCAACTCGAGCAACCTCACCGTCGGCGGCGGCTTCCTCCCCACCGGCGCGGGCGGCATCGTGCACGCTCTCGCGATCGGCGGGATCGCGTTCGGCTACCTCGGCTCCCGGCAGGTACTCGACTACGGCGGAGAAGCACGAAACCCCAAGCGCGACATCCCCTTGGCGATCGTCCTCTCCATCCTCATCCCGATGGTCGTGTACATCGGCCTGCAGATCGGCTTCCTCGGCGCACTCGACTGGTCCGACGCCGGAATCTCCGTCGGAGACTGGGCGGGACTGCGGACCAGCGACTGGGCGTCGGCCCCGCTGTTCCAGGCCCTCGGTGCGGCCGGATTCGGCGCCTTCGCCACCGTCCTGCTCGTCGACGCCGCCATCTCCCCGGCGGGCAACGGCTGGGTCACCCTCGGCAGCGCCGCCCGGGCCTCGTTCGCGTTCGGCATCGACAAGTACGCCCCGAAGAGCCTCGCCAAGGTGAACCGGTACGGCATCCCGTGGGTGTCGCTCGTGGTCGCGATCGTGGTCAGCGCCCTCTTCATGCTTCCGTTCCCGAGCTGGTACCAGTTGGTGTCGGTGGTGTCGGTCTGCCTGGTGCTGAGCTACCTGATGGGCAGCGCGATCGCTCCGGTGCTCCGCAAGACCGCACCCCACGCAGACCGCACCTGGCGGCTGCCTGCCATGGGATTCTGGGCGCCCGCCGGATACGCCGCAGGTCTGTTCATCGTCTACGCCGCAGGCTTCGCATCCCTGGCCCAGCTCCTGGTGATCGCGTTCGCCGGGGTGAGCATCTACGGCGCCTACACGTCGGTGAACCACGGCTGGGTGCGCAGACCCGCCGGATGGTCCATCTCGGCGGTGTTCCTGGTCGCGTGGATCTACATCAGTTCCCGCGGCGGATGGTTCATGAACACCACCGAGGTGCAGCGCGCAGGCAGTTGGTCATTTCCCGTCTACTTCGCGGCGATGACCACGGCACTGCTGGCATTCGTGCTCGCACTGCGGGTGGTGAGCACCCCGGCCGGCCGCCGTCACCTCGACGCCGGTGTGTGGCTGATCGCCACCCTCCTCGCGACGCTGCTGGTCTCCTACTACGGCGAGTTCGGTCCCCTCGACGAGCCGCCGCTCGCCGACTCCTGGGACCTGCTGGTCGTGATCGCGCTGGCCCTGGTCAGTTACGCGTGGGCCGTCCGCAGCGGTTTCCACACCGAACAACTCGACGCCGCCCTCGCCGATTCCGAATTCGCTGTCGAACCCACCGCACCCACCCGCACACCGGCTCACCGGGCGACACGGGTCGCCGCCGTGCACGAACAGGAGGTCAACTCGTGAAGGTTCTCGTCGTCGGAGGCACCGGCCGCATCGGCACCGCGGTGGTGGACGCCCTGACACCCCACCACGACGTCGTCGTCGCATCCCGCTCCACCGAGGTCTCGGTCGACCTTCGGGACGCCGCGTCCGTCACCGCACTGTACGAACGGGTCGGGACGGTGGACGCGGTGGTCAGCACCGCGGGCGTCACCCCGTTCCCCGCCTTCGGCGACACCACCACCGGCGACTTCCGGCAGGGTTTCGACGACAAACTGCTCGGGCAGATCGAACTGGTCCTGCGCGGTCTCCCATTCGTCGCCGACGGCGGCTCGTTCACCCTGGTCACGGGGGTGCTCGCCCGCGAACCGATCCGCTCGGGTGTGGTCGCGTCGACCGTCAACGGGGCCCTGGAGGCGTTCGTGAAAGCGGCCGCCGCCGAACTTCCGCGCGGCATCCGGATCAACGCGGTCAGCCCGAGCGTCGTCACCGAAGCACTCGACGTCTACGGCGACTTCTTCCCCGGATTCGCGCCCGTTCCCGCCGCCGAAGTCGCGCGCGCGTTCGTCAAATCGGTGGCCGGGATCCACACCGGCCGCGTCTACGAACTGGGGTAACGGCAACAGCCGTCAAACCTCACAATCTGGACCTCAGAGGCGCTCCGGAACTGGCACTGTGCTCCCCACCGCACCCTCCATACAGTGTTGTGCATCACATCAACAGTTCAGTTCACGGTGGACCGTCTCCCCTTTCTCCGCCGGCACTGTTCTCCGTTCCAACCGCCGGTGATCCGACCCGGATCGCGATGGCGACCTGACGTTTCCGGTCAGCGCACAGTGGAGGAAAACGTGACTGCAACACCACCCCCGGCCCAATCCCAGGACTCCGACCAAGAAGCCGGCCAGGACTCCGGGCTCGGAAAGGGCCTGAAGAAGCGGCACATGAATCTCATCGCCCTGGGCGGCGTGATCGGTGCCGGATTGTTCGTCGGCAGCGGTGTCGTCATCGAGAGCGCGGGGCCGGCGGCGATCGTGTCGTTTCTCATCGCGGGGGTCATCACGCTTCTGATCATGCGGATGCTGGCGGAGATGGCCGTGGCCCGGCCGGTGGTCGGATCGTTCTACGTGTACGCGAGGGAAGCGCTCGGCAATCGCGCCGGATTCTCCGTCGGCTGGATGTACTGGTACTTCTTCGTCATCGTGGTCGCCGTCGAGGCCATCGCCGGCGGTCGAATACTCCAGCTCTACTTACCGTCCGCGCCGCTGTGGACCCTCAGCCTCGGCCTTCTCGTACTCCTGACCTGCACCAATCTCGTCTCGGCACGGTCGTTCGGTGAGTTCGAGTACTGGTTCTCGTCGATCAAGGTGATCGCGATCGTCCTCTTCCTCGGCCTGGGTGCGCTGTGGATCACCGGAATGTGGCCGGACTCGACCCCCGGAGTGGCGAACCTCGTCGATCACGGCGGATTCGCGCCGCTCGGCTGGGGCGCGGTGCTCGCCGCGGTCGTTCCCTGCGTCGCCTTCTTCACCGGCGCCGAGATCGTGACCATCGCGGCCGCCGAGTCCGCGGAACCCAAGAAGGCCGTCGCCCGGGCGATGCGCTCCATCGTGGTCCGGATCATCACGTTCTACGTCGGATCCATCTTCGTGGTCGTCGCCGTGGTGCCGTGGAGCGCCGAAGCCGTCGGGGTCAGCCCCTACGCGGCGGCCCTGTCCGCCCTGCACATCCCCGGGGTGGCCACGATCATGAACGTCGTCATCCTCACCGCGGTGCTGTCCTGCCTGAACTCCGCCCTGTACACGTCGTCGCGGATGCTGTTCGCCCTCACCCGCAACGGCGATGCCCCGCACATGTTCACCCGACTGTCGGGCGGCGGCGTGCCCCGGCGCGCCATCCTCGCCGGGACGGTGATCGGGTACGCGTCGGTGATCGCGGCGTTCGTCTCCCCGGATCTCGTGTTCTCGTTCCTGGTCAACTCGTACGGCGCCGTGGCGCTCTTCGTCTACCTCATGATCGCGATCTCCCAGGTCGCGCTCCGCCGGAAGCTGGAGGCGCAGGATCCCGAGGCCCTCAGCCTGAAGATGTGGCTGTTCCCCTGGCTCAGCTACGCGACCATCGCGCTGATGGGTACCGTGATCGCGGCGATGGCCGTGCTCCCCACCACCCGTTCGCAGTTCTGGCTGAGTGTGGTGACGCTGGCCTTCATCCTGATCGGCTACGAGTTCCGCCGGCGCAGCCGCACCAGCGCGGAACGCCTCGACACCGTCACCCCGCCCGCGGAACCGGCCGACACGGGTGCGGAAGCGGAACAACTCGTCGGAGTCGTGACGCGCGAGCAACACTGACACACTGCTTTACCGAAGAGGGGCAGGGACCGCACCGGCGGTCCCTGCCCCTCTTTTGTGCCCCCGATGCCACATCGGCTTTTTCCGGCACGACCCGCCGCGAATCGGGGCACACTTGCAGAAGACCTCGGCGGAGGAGGACACCGTGTTCCACCGCGGAGACGACGTCGTCACCGAAGAACACTCGCTCGACGAGTCGCTGCTCGTCGAGCCCGATTCCCGGCGCCGGCCGTGGCGGGAATTCCTCGTCTCGACGCCGGGACGGCTGTCGGTACTGGGAATCGCGCTCGTGGTCGCGGCGCTGGCGACCGGGGCGGTCACGTCGGCAGCGATCGGCGCCCGGCAACAACGCATCGATACCCTGCGGACGCACACCGAACCCCTCACCTACGCGGCCGAGCGGCTCTACAGTTCGCTGTCCATCGCCGACGCCGCGGCCGCCACGTCGTTCATCTCGGGCGGCGTCGAGCCGATCGCCGTCCGTAATCGGTACAACCAGGCGATCGGCGACGCGTCGAATGCGCTGGTCACCGCGTCGAACGGGGTCGACTCGACCGACGCCGCCGCCCTCGGCCAGTTGTCCGAGGTGTCCCGGAACCTCGCCGCGTACACCACGCTGGTCGCGACGGCCCGCGCCAACAATCGATCGGGCAACCCGGTCGGCGTCGCCTACCTCAGCGACGCCTCCTCGATGATGCAGGACACGATCCTGCCCGCCGCCGAGCGTCTGTACTCGGAGCAGTCGAGAGCTGTCGCCGACACCCAGGTCCTCACCGGACGGCTCCCCAGAGTCGCGTTCGCCGCCACCGTCGCCCTGCTCGTCGCGCTCCTCCTGGCGCAGGTATACCTGGCACGCAAGAGCAAACGCCGCATCAACCCCGGCCTGGTCGTCGCGTCCCTGCTCGCCGCGACCCTCCTGATCTGGCTGGCCGGCGCCGCCCTGGTCTCCACCGCGGCCACGGACCGCGCGAGAACCGAAGGGGCGCAACCACTCGCGACGATCACCCAGGCGCGGATCCTCGCCCAGCAGGCCCGGGCGGACGAGACCCTCGCGCTGCTGCAGCGTGGCTCCGACGAACAGTCCGAGATCGACTACGCCCGCCGCTCCGCCGCGCTGGCCGACGTCCTCGCGGGCCTGCAGGGCGGTTCGCACGGACCGGGAGCCACGCAGCCGATCGACGAGGCGGTGACGGCACTCGGCGGCTGGCGGCACGCGCACGAGATGCTGGAGCAGCGACTGGAGGTGGGGGACTACCCGGGCGCGACGGCCGTCGCGATCGGCCCGGCGGACTCCGCGTCGCCCGCGACGTTCGCGGCGCTCGATGAGGCGTTGCAGCACGGGATCGACAGCTTTCGCGGCGAGGAAGTCGACGGCATGACCGAGTCCTTTCGCTCGTTGTCGCTGCTCGCGGTCGGTAGCATGGTGATCGGCGTACTCTGCGGGTTCGCCGTCGGTGGGGGGATCTGGCCCAGACTGAACGAGTACCACTGATGACGCGGGTGAGGCGACCGAGACGACGGACGTGCCCGCGCGCCCTCCTGCTCTCCGCTGCCGTGGCCACCCTTCTCGCGGCCGGGTGCGCCGCCCCGCAACCCCTCACTCCCATCGCCAGCGGTGACTACTCCGACCAGCCTCTGACGAACGGGCTTCAGGTTCATCCGCCGACCGGCGACGTGCCCGCAGAGCCACCCGCCCCCGACTCCTGCGGCGCGCTGGCGAGTCTCCGCCCGGTCACCGCGCCGGACCTGCGGGCGCCGGGAAGCGCGCTGGCCGAGATCACCGCGCGCGGCAGGCTCGTCGTCGGGATCGACCAGAACACCAACCTGTTCAGTTTCCGGGACCCGACCACCGGCGCGCTGATGGGATTCGACGTCGACGTCGCGGGGGAGATGGCGCGGGACCTGTTCGGCGACCCGTCCAGGGTCGAGTTCCGGCTGCTCACGTCCGGCGACCGTTTCGACGCCCTCGAGAAGAAGGCCGTGGATCTCGTGGTCAAGAGCACGACGATCACGTGTGAACGGTCCGAACGCGTCGCCTTCTCCACCGTGTACTTCCAGGCGTACCAGCGACTGCTGGTGCCGAAGGTCTCCGGTATCTCCGGCGCGGAGGATCTGGCGGGCAAGCGCGTCTGCACCGTCGCCGACACCACCTCACTGGACACCGTTCGCCGGGTGCAGCCGGCGGCCACGATCGTGACGGTGCCCGACTGGGACGACTGCCTCGTGGCGCTCCAGCAGCGTCGGGCCGACGCCGCGAGCACCGACGACTCCATCCTGGCCGGGCTCGCCGAGCAGGATCCGAATCTGGAGATCGTCGGCCCGCCGCTGCAGTCGGAGCCGTACGGCATCGGGGTCAACAAGGGCAACGAGGATCTGGTGCGCTTCGTGAACGGGACGCTGGATCGGATGCGCGGAGACGGGACGTGGATGAGGCTCTACGACAGCTGGCTGACGGTGCTCGGACCCGTCACGGGACCGCCGACCGCCACCTACCGGGACTGAGGTGTCACCGAACGTGAGCGACGAGACCAGGCGAACCCCGATGGACGAACCGGAATCCACGCGGGGTGTGCGGTTCGATCCGTTCGCGGACGACGACGAGGACGAAGTCCCCTCGTCCCGCACGGAGCCGGATGCCGCCCACAGCTCCGACCTGTCGATGCTGCTGACCAATCCTGTTCTCGCCGAGAACAAGCGGTACTGCGACCGGTGCAAGCGGCCCGTCGGACGTTCCACCGCAGCCCGGCCGGGTGACACGGAGGGGGTGTGCACGCACTGCGGGACCGTGTTCTCGTTCGCCCCCCAACTCGAGGCGGGTGAGTTGGTGGCGGGTCAGTACGAGGTCCTCGGGTGCCTCGCCCACGGCGGCGTCGGCTGGATCTACCTCGCGCTCGACCACAACGTCAGCGACCGCTGGGTCGTCCTCAAGGGCCTGCTGCATTCGGGCGACCCCCAGGCGCAGGAAGTGGCCCTCGCCGAGCGCCGGTTCCTCGCCGAGGTGACGCATCCGAGCATCGTCAAGATCTACAACTTCGTCGAACACCCCGGGATGGACGGCAATCCCGTCGGCTACATCGTCATGGAGTACGTCCGGGGCCGGACGCTGCGGGACGTGCTCACCGAGCTGAAGGAGGAGGCGGCACCCGACGACCCGAAACCGAGGCTGCCGGTGGAGCATGCCATCCGCTACCTCCTCGAGGTCACGCCTGCGCTCGGCTACCTGCACTCGATGGGGCTGGTCTACAACGATCTGAAGCCCGAGAACATCATGATCGGCGACGACTACGACCAGCTCAAGCTCATCGACATGGGCGCGGTCGCGAGGATCGGCGATCACGGATACATCTACGGCACACAGGGTTACCAAGCCCCCGAGATCGCCACCACGGGGCCCACCGTCGCGTCCGACATCTACACCGTCGGGCGCACACTCGCCGTCCTGACCCTCGACATGCCCACAGCCGGAGGCTGTTACGTCGACGGCCTGCCGTCTCCGGAGGCGGCGCCGCTGCTGGCGGAATACGAGTTCTACCACCGGCTGCTGCTGCGTTCCATCCATCCCGACCCGGCCAGGCGTTTCGCATCGGCAGACGAGATGTCGACGCAACTCGAGGGTGTGCTGCGCGAGGTGCGGGCGCAGCGGACCGGAAACCCGCAGCCGGGACTGTCGCACCGTTTCAGCCCTCAGCGCACGACGTTCGGGACCGACCTCACGATCAGCCGTACCGACGTCTACGTGGACGGGCACCGCCGGAACGAATGCATCAGCGCGATGAGCATCGTTCGGGCACTGCCGATTCCGTTGGTGGACCCCGACGATCCGGCCGCCCCGCTGTTGTCCGTCGTGCACAGCAGACCGCGGGAACTCCTCGATTCGCTGCACCGGGCGAAGGAGGTGGCGGCGAAGGAGGGAGTGGAGTCCACGAGCATCGAGATCCCGCTCGCCGAGGTGCGCGCGCACCTCGACCTCGGGCAGCCGCGTGACGCCGCCACCATTCTCGAATCCCTCGACCACGAACTCGAGGACACGTGGCGCGTCGACTGGCACACCGGGCTGTGCGCTCTCGTGGGCGGCGATTTCGAGGAGGCGTTCGCACGCTTCGATTCGGTCCTGACGGCGCTACCGGGCGAGGAGGCCCCGAAACTCGCCCTCGCGGCGACGGCCGAGATGTGGTGCGAATACCGCGCCGGTGAGAACCTCGGGCGGTGGCGCGGGACCGCCGAGAAGTACTACCGCACGGTGTGGCGCACCGATCACGGCGCGGTCAGTGCGGCGTTCGGCCTGGCGCGGCAACTCGAGCACCGCGACGACCGGGTCAACGCGGTGGAGGCGCTCGACGAGGTGCCGCCGACGTCCCGGCACTACGCCGAGGCGCGGTTGACGAGTGTGCTGATGCTCGTCCACGATCGGCCCCTCGCCGAGGTGAGCGAACGGGATCTGCAGGAGGCGGCCCGCCGAGTCGAACTGCTCGCCCACGACGAGCGTCGCGCGCTCCAGACCCGTGTTCTCGTCCTCGGTGTGGCCGTCGACTGGCTGCATGCCGGCGGCGTCCCCGAGGCGACGAGGATCCTCGGTGTGCCGTTCACCGAGCGCGGTCTGCGCACCGGGGCGGAGGCGGCGCTCCGGGCCCTCGCCCGCAAGGCGCCCGAGCGCAGGCACCGGTACACGCTGGTGGATCTCGCGAATCTGATCCGCCCGACCACCTGGCTGTAGCGCCCGGCTCAGAGCCCGCCGAATCCGACGGGTTCGCGGCCCCACCGGGCATTCCACGCCATCACCTGCATCCGGTCGCTCAAAGCGTCACGGCTGCGCACTGTTTCGGCAAGCTGGCCCATGAGTTCGATGATGCGGCGCCGGGCATCCTCCAGTTCCGCGGCCAAACGCTGCTCCTCCCTCGACCTCGCGGTGCGGTTCCTGCCGGCGATCATCGTGTTCATGTCTGCTCCGATCGTGACGTCGTGGTGTGTGCCACTCAGCTCATCTGACCGACAACTCTGCGGCATCTGGTACGGGTCCAGAAGATCCAGAAGGACAGCGATACAGGGGTCCAATCTGGACCTATGACGCAGCACACAAGTGGCTCTGACGTCGGCGAGAGTTCGACCGTAGGGTTCGAGTGCCCAATGAAATCCCGATCGGAGAGGTACCTATGCGCAATCACACCGACGCACTCACGATCGCGGGCCGGGACTTCTCGTCGCGCCTGGTCATGGGCACCGGGGGTGCGGCCAACCTGGCGGTTCTCGAAGAGGCACTGATCGCGTCCGGCACCGAACTGACGACGGTCGCGATGCGCCGGGTGGATGCCGTGGGGAGAACAGGCCTGCTCGAACTGCTCGATCGGCTGGGCATCGCGTTGTTGCCGAACACTGCCGGGTGCCGCGGCGCCGCGGAGGCGGTGCTGACGGCGCAGTTGGCCCGGGAGGCGCTGGGCACCAACTGGATCAAGCTCGAGGTGATCGCCGACGAACGCACGCTCCTGCCCGACGGGATCGAACTCGTCTCGGCAGCAGAACAACTCGTGGACGACGGCTTCGTCGTGCTGCCGTACACCAACGACGATCCGGTGCTCGCGCAGCGCCTGGTCGATGCCGGGTGCGCCGCCGTGATGCCACTCGGGTCACCGATCGGCACCGGACTCGGCATCTCCAATCCCCGCAACATCGAGATGATCGTCGCGCGCACGGACATCCCGGTCATTCTCGACGCCGGAATCGGCACCGCGAGCGATGCGGCGCTGGCGATGGAACTCGGCTGCGACGCCGTCCTGCTCGCCACCGCGGTGACGAGGGCGTCGGACCCCCCGCTGATGGCGGCGGCGATGGCCGGGGCGGTCACGGCCGGACGCCGTGCCCGGGCCGCCGGGCGCATACCGAAACGGTTCTGGGCGCAGGCGTCGTCCCCGGTTGCGGTGTAAGTCCCCGGTCGCGGTGTAATCGGGCACTCGTGAACGCAGACTCGGCTAGCGTGAAAGCCCATGCGGGTACACCACCTCAATTGCGGTTCGTTCTCCTCGGCGCTCATCGGGCGGTTGATGTGCCACGTGCTGGCATGCGAGACCGACGCGGGCATCGTGCTGGTCGACTCCGGGTTCGGGCTGGCGGATGTCGCCGACCCCACCGGTCGCGTCGGCAAGTACGCGAAGCTGACCGGCGCCCGATTCCGCGAGTCGGAAACGGCGGTCCGCCAGCTCGGAAAGCTGGGACTGAATCCCTCGG
Organism: Rhodococcus sp. NCIMB 12038; assembly: GCF_002165735.1. Classification (NCBI taxonomy): domain Bacteria; kingdom Bacillati; phylum Actinomycetota; class Actinomycetes; order Mycobacteriales; family Nocardiaceae; genus Rhodococcus; species Rhodococcus sp. NCIMB 12038. The sequence goes on along the minus strand of NZ_NHML01000013.1, from coordinate 87,022 downwards.
ACGTGACCCACATCGTCGCGACGCACCTCGACTTCGACCACATCGGCGGGGTCGCCGACTTCCCGAATGCCACCCTGCACACCACCGCCGCGGAAGAGGCTGCGTCGGAGGGACGTTCGTCGTTCCGGGAGAAGGTGCGGTACCGCCCCGCCCAGCTCACCCCGCGTCCGACGACGCACACCTATGCGGGGCCGGGCGAATCCGTGCTCGGTTTCTCCGGCGCCCACCCGATCGACGGGGTCGGCGACCGCATCGTGCTCGTCCCGATGCCCGGGCACACCCGGGGTCACGCGGCGGTGGCCGTCGACACCGGCGACCGCGGCTGGCTGCTGCATGCGGGCGACGCGTTCTACCACCGCAGCACCGTTGCCGCCCCCGGGCAGGTGCCGCCGGGAACCGCAGGCCGCGCCCTGCGGGTGATGGAAGAGCTGATCGCGGTGGACCGTTCGAAGATCCGCGGTAACCACCGCCGGCTCCGCGAACTGAACAATCAGGTGGCACCGCGGGTCCGGGTGTTCTCCGCCCACGATCCCACGCTGTTCGAGGAACTGGCCGCTGAGCGGGGCTGACTCAGTCGCCGGTCTTTACGGCCGTCAGGTAGTTCGCGCGGTCGGCGAGGTCCGCGAGTTCCTCGGGGAGTTCGGGCGCGGGCCTGCCGTACGACTCGGCCAGCGCGAACGGAGAATAACTCCGCACCGACCAGCCGTGCTCGGTCAGCCAGTGCTCCGGGTCGGCGCGCTCGTCGCCGTAGAACAACTGGGTGATGTCGAGGTCGCCGAACGGGTCCTTGTCGAAATACTTCTTCCTGATCTCGTCGAAACGCTTCGCGTCGGCACCCGGCGCGAAGTTGTCCACGGCGAGGTGGCTACCCGGACTCGACAGTTCGTCGATCCGCTCGAACAACGCGTCGTGTGCCGCGCCCGGCAGGTACGCCAGCAGTCCCTCGGCCGACCACGCGGTGGGCTTGGCCGGGTCGAGGCCTGCGGCGTCGAGCGCGGCGGGCCAATCGTCCCGGAGATCGACCGGCACCGCTCGGCGATCGGCCTTCGGCCGCGCGTCGTGCTCGGACAGCACTTCCGCCTTGAACTCCAGCACCTTCGGCTGATCGACCTCGAACACCGTCGTGCCCGTCGGCCAGTCGAGGCGATACGCCCGGGCATCCAACCCGGCTGCGAGGATTACCGCCTGCGACACTCCGTCCGCCGCGGCCGACAGGAAGAACTCGTCGAAGAACCTCGTGCGGAACCCCATGAAACCGGAGAACGGTGCGTCTCCCAGCGAGGACGGGTCGGCCAGCAGCCCGGTGAAATGCGGTTCGCCCGCGGCCTCCACGAACCACGGCGCGTAGTCGTCGCGGATCAGCGCATCGGGACGGCCGGTTTCCAGCGCCCGGAACGTCGCCACTCCCAGGGCGGTCAGTCCCACACTGCTGACGATGTCCCAGGAATCCCCGTCGGTGCGCATGAATACCTCCCGATCGTGCCGAAGGGTCGGCCGCGACGACCGACCAGGCTCCCCGGCGATTCTACGCCGCCACGTGGATTGCATCTATCATGTTGCTTTGCAATATCTTTCGGCATCTACCTCTTCACAAGCGCACGCACGGCGTCGACGACGTCCCCGGGCGCTTCCTCGGCCATGAAGTGACCCGCGGTGAGGGTCCCGTGCACGAGGTCGGGGGCCCAGGCCCGCCACAGGTCGGCGACGTCATAGCCGAGCCTGCTGCCCCAGTCCTGCTGAAGGACGGTGACGGGCATCAGCAACTGTTTTCCGGCAGCCCGGTCCGCCCGCTCGTGTTCGACGTCGATGCCCGCCGACGCCCGGTAGTCGGCGACGATCGACGGCACGGCGTCGCGGGACGCCCGCAGGTACTCGGCGCGCACGTCGGCGGGCATCGCATCGGGATCAGCGGTCCAGGCGTCGAGGAAGTGCCCGAAGAACGCGTCGGCGCTCGCGCCGATCATCTGCTCAGGCAGTCCGGGTGGCTGCGCCATCAGGTAGAGGTGGAACGCGACCGCGGCGTCCGCGCCGTGCAGAATGTCCCACATGTCCAGGGTGGGCAGCACGTCGAGCGAGGCGAGATGGCTGATCGCGCCGGGGTGGTCGAGTCCGGCACGGATGGCGACCAGCGCGCCGCGGTCGTGCCCGGCCAGCGCGAACCGGTCGTGGCCCAGTTCCTTCGCGAGTGCGACGACGTCGGCGGCCATCGTCCGCTTCGAATAGACGGTGCCGTCCGTCTCGGCGGGTTTGCCGCTGGCGCCGTAGCCGCGCAGGTCCGGGCAGATGACCGTGTGGTCGGCGGCCAGTTCCGCGGCGACGTGCCGCCACATCAGGTGTGTCTGGGGGAATCCGTGCAGCAGCACGATCGGGCTGCCGGAGCCGCCCACCGCGACGTACAGGTCCACGTCGTCGGCGACGGTCACGCGCTGGTGGTCGAATCCGGGGATGACAGGGGTCATGGGTGGTGGCCTTCCGTGCTCGGGATGGTGCCGTCCAGTCTCGAGGAGGTCGATGAGCATTCGATGAGCGCTATACCGTGGCGAGGTGACTTCTACGTTCGGTGTGCTCGGGCCGGTGGTCGCGTGGGACGAGGCGGGCGATCCCGTCGATCTGAAGGGTCCGCGCCACCGGGCGGTGCTCGCCCGCCTGATCGTCGCCCGGGGCCGGGTGGTCCCCGTGGGCGTCGTCGTCGAGGATCTTTGGATCGACCCTCCGGCTGGAGCCAAGGGCGCGGTCCGCACGTTCGTGTCGGCGTTGCGACGTGCCCTCGAGCCGCAGCGCACGGCCCGGACACCCGCGACACTGCTCGTCACCGACGGTCCCGGATACGCGCTCCGGGCCGGTCCGGAGTCCGTGGACGCCTGGCGGTTCGAGCACGCGGTCGCCGAGTCCGCGGCCGCCGCACCGGAGCGGGCACTCGACCTGTTGGAGGAAGCACTGGGGTGGTGGCGCGGCCCGTCGTATGCGGAGTTCGCCGGGGAGTCGTGGGCCCACGCGGAGAGGACGCGCCTCGAGGAGTTGCGGCTGTCCGCAGTGGAGCGGCAGGCGGAGGCCCGGCTGGCCGTCGGGCTCGCCGCCGAGTCCGTGCCGGGCCTCGATGCCCTTGTGGCCGAACATCCTTGGCGGGAAGGGGCGTGGCGGTTGCTGGCCCTCGCCCTCTACCGGTCCGGCCGCCAGGGTGAGGCGCTGGCCGTGTTGCGCCGGGCCCGGGAGCTGCTCGCCGAGGAACTGGGAATCGACCCGAGCCCGCAGCTGACGTCCCTCGAGACCGACATCCTGCGCCGCGACGACCGCCTCGAACTCGACCCGGGCCGGATGTGGGAGCGCGCGGCCGCCGCCTACGACCGCACGGTGGCGTCCGGCGCCCGGGCGCGGCTCGAATCGACGGTCGGGTTGCTGCGCAGCCTCGCCGTGGCCGGCGGTAGCGGTCTCGCGGCGGCCCGGGAGCAGCGGCTCGCGACGATCTCCGCGGCCGAACAACTGGGCGACCCCGAGCTGACCGCCCGCGTGATCGGGAACTTCGACGTGCCCGGCATCTGGACCCGGTCCGACGACCCGGGGCAGGCGGCCCTGATCGTCGCCGCGGCCGAACGCACCCTCGCGCGGCTGTCGCCCGGTGACCACGACCCTGCCCGCGCACGGTTGCTGGCCACGATCGCCCTGGAGTCCCGCGGGACAGCGGGCGACCGCGGGTTGCGGGCCGCCCGGGAGTCCGAGGCGATCGCCCGCGCGCTCGACGACCCGGCGCTGCTCGCGTCCGCACTGAACGGCGTTTTCATGCACACGTTCCACCGCTCGGGCCTCGCTCCCGAGCGGGATGCGATCGGCCGGGAACTGATCACGCTGTCGGTGCGGCACGGGTTCGTGAACTTCGAGGTACTCGGGCATCTCGTTCGGCTGCAAGCGCTCGGGGCGCTCGGCGACTTCGCCGGCGCCGACGAGCACGCCGCCGCCGCGGACGGGCTGGCCGAGCGGCACGAGCGACCGCTCGTGGCCGTGTTCACGACGTGGTACCGGGCGATGCGCGCGGCGGCGACGGGTGCGTCCGACGCGGACGCCGAGGCCGGCTACCGGGCGGCGGCGAAGCTCCTCGACGGTAGCGGAATGCCCGGCCTCGAGCGCGGGATCCTGCCGCTGGCGCTGCTGTGCCTGCGGGTGTCGCGGGGCCGGCCGGCGACGTTCGATGCCGACACCGACTGGGGACCGTACGAACCGTGGGCGCGGCCCCACCTCCTGCTGGCGGACGGTCGCCCGGACGAGGCGGCTGCCGCCCTGCGCCGGATCCCCGATCCGCCGCGCGATCTGCTCGTCGAGGCGCTGTGGTGCCTGATCGCGCACGCCGCGGCCGCAGTGGGCGATCACCGGCTGATCGAACGGTCCCGAGCCGAATTAGCTCCCGCGGCAGGCGAAATCGCGGGGTCCGGGAGCGGGATGCTCACGGTGGGCCTGCTGCCCGTGCGTGCGTGACGAGTCCCTGGACTCCTTACTCACTCACGGGTGCTACTTGGCCCACTCCAGCAGGTCGTCGGCGGACCACGTGTTCACGACGCGGTCGGCATCGACTCCGCACCGCATGGCACGCTCGCATCCGTAACCCTGCCAGGCGAGTTGCCCCGGGGCGTGCGCGTCGGTGTCGATGGAGAACAGGCACCCCAGGTCCATGGCCAGGTCGATGAGCCGGCTCGGGGGGTCGCGGCGCTCGGGACGGCTGTTGATCTCGACGGCGGTGCCGTGGTCGCGGCAGGCGGTGAACACCTGCTCGGCGTCGAACGTCGACTCCGGCCTGGTCCCGCGCCCACCCTCGACGAGTCGGCCCGTGCAGTGACCCAGCACGTCCACCAGCGGATTCTCGACGGCCTTGACCATCCGTCGGGTCATCGCGCCACGCTCCGCCCGCAACTTGGAGTGCACGCTGGCGACGACGATGTCGAGTTCGTCGAGCAGATCCGGATCCTGGTCGAGCGAACCGTCGTCGAGGATGTCGACCTCGATGCCGGTGAGGATGCGGAACGGCGCGAGTTCCTCGTTCAGCTCGGCGATCACCTTCAGCTGCGACCGCAGGCGCTCCGCCGACAGCCCGTTCGCGACGGTCAGCCGCGGGGAATGGTCTGTCAGAGCGCAGTATTCGTGGCCGATGAGCGCCGCGCTGCACATCATCTCGTCGATCGGGCTGCCGCCGTCCGACCAGTCCGAGTGGGTGTGCAGGTCGCCCTTGAGCGCCTGACGCAGCGCGCCGCCGCCGATCGGCTCCGCCTTCTCCCGTAGTTCCGCCAGATAGACGGGCACCCCGTCGAGTGCCTCCCGGATCACCGTCGCGGTCTTCGGCCCGATGCCCGGCAGATCCTTCCAGCTGTCGGTGCGCCCGCGGACGTCCCGCTGCTCCTCGGACAGTTCGGCGACCACGTCGGCCGCCCGCCGGTACGCCTTCACCCGGTGCGTCTCCGCCCGCGACCGTTCGAGCCAGAACGCTGTCTCTCGCAGGGCCTGCACCGGGTCCATCGGGCTGTCCGCGTCCATGACTCCAGTGTTGCGCCCACCCGGACGTCACCGCAACGCTTCGCGCGCCCCGTCCCGGACCGCGGTGGTGAGCGCCGCGAGGATGGGCGAATCCAGTTTCCACCGCTGCCAGTACAGCGGGACGTCGATGGGGCGGGACGGGTCGAGTTCCACGAGCCCGTGGTCGTCGCCGGTGTGCAACTCCGGCAGCAGTCCCCAGCCCAGTCCGTAGCGCACGGCGTCGGAGAACGCCGAGGACCCGGGCACGAAATGTCGCGGCGGCTGCAACCGGCGCCGCGTGAACCCGCGCAGGAACCGGGCCTGCAGTTCGTCCTTGCGATCGAAGTCGAGCATCGGCGCCACCGCGAGGGCGTCCGCGGTCGGGCCGTCGGGGAGCCAGCGTTCGGCGTAGTCGCGGCTGCACAGCGCGCGGTACCGCATCGACCCCAGCTTTTCCACGGTGCAGCCCTGCACCGCCTCCGGGACGGACGTCACGGCGGCCATCACCGTGCCCTCCCGCAGCAGGGTGGTCGAGTGGAATTCGTCCTCCCGGTGCAGGTGGAACAGCGCCCGGTACTCCGGCGCCAGTCGGGCGAGGGCCGGAATCATCCACGTGGACAGCGAATCCGCGTTGACGACGAGCGGCAGCGTGCTCGTCGTCGCCTCTTCGGGATTGAGGGAAGTCATGGCCTCACGCTCGAGGTGCGCCATCTGACGGGCGAGCGTGAGCACGACGTGTCCGGAGTCCGTGGCCCGGACCGGCTTGGCCCGCTGCACCAGGACGCGTCCCACCTGCTGCTCGAGCGCCTTGATCCGCTGGCTCACCGCGGACGGCGTGATGTGCAGTACCCGGGCCGCGGCGTCGAAGGTGCCTTCGTCGATCACGGCGGCGAAGGTGCGCAGAGCGGCGAGGTCCAGATCCATATGAAGTGATGCTAATGGCAATGAAGGATAATTAGCTGGATTGATGACGACGGGGTTCGTAGCGTGGTTCCCATGCACCTCACCCCTGCCCTGCTCACGGCGGCCGCCGGCTTCGGCACCGGCCTGTCGCTGATCGTCGCGATCGGCGCGCAGAACGCGTTCGTCCTGCGACAGGGGATCGTCCGCAGGCACGTCCTGCCGGTGGTTGTGCTGTGCGCGGTGTCGGACGTCGCGCTCATCGCCGTCGGGATCAGCGGGATCGGGGCTGTACTCGCACACGCTCCCGCCGCCATCACCGTGATCCGTTGGGCGGGAGCGGCATTCCTGGTGTCCTACGCCGTGCTCGCCGCCCGCCGCGCCCTGCGCCCCGGAACGCTGGACGCCGCGACGGAGGTCGGATCGGCGACCCTCGCGACGTCGATCCTCACCTGCCTCGCACTCACGTGGCTCAACCCGCACGTCTACCTCGACACGGTGCTGATGCTCGGTTCGGTGGCCAACAACCAGGGCGATTCGGGCCGGTGGTTGTTCGGTCTCGGGGCCGCCACCGCGAGCGTCACCTGGTTCCTCGCGCTCGGCTACGGCGCCCAGTTCCTGCATCGCGTGTTCGCCCGTCCGAACGCGTGGCGCGTCCTCGACGCCGGGATCGCCGCGCTGATGCTCGCCCTCGGCATCACCCTCGTCACCGGCTAGTCAACCTTTTGTTGACAGCACCCATCCTGTCAACCAATACTTGACAGATGTCGGACGCCGCCCTCACCCAGCTGCTGTCGGATGCGATCGCCAAGGCGGACCCCGAGATCGACCCGGGGCTCGACCACGACCCCGCCGCCTACCTCGCGCTCGTCCGGCTCACGTCGCAGGCGCGGGAATCGGTCGACGAACTGCTGGTCTCCGCGATCGCCGCCGCCCGCTCCGCCGGCCACAGCTGGGACACCGTCGGCGCCGCCCTCGGCATGTCGCGGCAGGCGGCGCAACAACGCTTCGGCAAACGCATCGGCGACGCCCCCGACCCGGACCCGGACGGCCGCACCCGCCGGCTCACCCCACTGACCGCGTTCAACGAGATGCGCATCCTCAACCACGCCGGCGCGTACGGCTGGCACTCCGTCGGATTCGGCACCCTGTTCCACACCGTCCGCAAGTCCGACGAACAGTGGGAGCACACCCGGGCGTCGGCGCTGGCCGGCCGCGAGAAGCTCGAGGCCGACGGCTGGCAGAAAGTCGGGACGCTGTGGTTCCCGTGGGCGTACTTCAAGCGACCGCTGGGCATCCCCGCGCTCCCCGAACCGGTGAGCGGCGACTACCTGATGGAACCGTGATGGACGCCGTCGCGCGATTCGCGGCCGCCCGCGTCGCCCGGCTCGCCACGGTCGGGGCGGACGGCGTGCCGCACCTCGTCCCGCTCGTCTTCGCGCTCGACTCCGACGCCATCTATTCCTGCGTCGATCACAAACCCAAACGCACCACGGCCTTGCGGCGCCTGAAGAACATCGCGGCCAACCCCGCCGTCACCCTGCTGGTGGATCACTACGACGAGAACTGGGACCACCTGTGGTGGGTGCGGGTCGACGGCCGGGCCCGGATCCTCGACCCTGACTCCGACGAGGGCACCGCCGCGCTCGACATCCTGGCCGCGAAGTATCCGCAGTACGTCGACCGTCGCCCGGACGGACCGGTGATCGCGATCCACGACCTGAATTGGCATCACTGGTCCGCCCTGTGAGTACTTGTTAACCGCCGGCGGTTAACAAGTACTCACGGCCGATAGCCTCTGCGCATGCCCACAGCCCTGATCACCGGTGCCAGCCGTGGCCTCGGAGCCGCCATCGCCCGCGAACTCGCACCGACCCACGACCTCCTGCTCGGCGCCCGATCGGCGGGGTCGCTGACCGGCATCCTCGCCGAACTGCCGGCCGCGACACCCTGGCCGGTCGAGCTGACCGACTACGACGCGGTGGCGGCCGCGTGCGCACCGATCGACCGGCTCGACGTCCTCGTCCACAACGCCGGCGTCGCCGACCTCGCGACCGTCGCGGAGTCGACCGTCGAACAGTGGCGGCACACGCTCGAGGCGAACGTGATCGCGGTGGCCGAACTGACGCGACTGCTGCTGCCCGCTCTGCGCGCCGCAGGCGGCCACGTGGTGCTCATCAACTCGGGTGCCGGCATCCGCGCGAACGCCGGCTGGGCGTCGTACGCGGCGAGCAAATTCGCGCTCCGGGCGTTCGGGGATGCACTGCGACTGGAGGAACCGTTACTGCGCGTCACATCTATTCACCCCGGTCGGATCGACACCGATATGCAGCGTGCCATCGTGGCCGGCGAGGGCGACGAGTACCGGCCGGAGAAGTACCTGCAGCCGTCGACGGTCGCAAAAGCCGTGCGTACCGCGGTGGAGACACCGCGTGACGCGCACCCCACAGAAGTCGTGCTGAGGGTGCGCTGACAGCCGAGAAACCTGCGTGAGATACATCACAGATTGATCTCACACAAAGGCCTTAAGCTGCTCACAATTAGTCGCCCTACAGTTCTACTCATCAGCAGAAGTCCCAACCGCGAGTCGGGTCCACGAACCGACTCCCAGGAGGTATCCCCACGATGAACACCGAACAGCGTATGCACAGCGACACCGCCGTCGCGGTCGACGGCGACGTCTTCGCGACGATGTTCACTCTCGATCTCGGTGACGGCGAGGTCGATCGGGACGCGGTCGAGCGGATTCACGGCGGCGACTTCGACGAGTGGATCGAGGCGGCAGCCCGGTCCGGTCTGTTCACGCCGCAGGCGGTCGCGGCCCTCGTGCAGTCGTGGCAGGAGAACCCGAAGGCCCTGTTCGACGCCCTCCTCGTCGATGCCGACGAGATGACCCACAAGCGCTACGCGATCATCTGGGACGCGCTCGACGACGCCGACACGTTCGAGAGCGTCGAATACGCCTGACGGTCAGAACGGCCACGCGGGGACGGGCGGCAGGCCCTCCCGCGTGGGGCGTCCGACGACCCAGGCCAGCAGTTCGGTGCGCGGAAGTTCCGGCGCCCGGACCTCCGGATGCCCAGCGGCCAGCGCGGGCAACTCCGATTCCAAGGTGTGCTCCACGAAGAGTTCCGGCCAGTCGGCCGCCGTGTAGTCGAGGCCGAGGTCCACGTGGTGGATCTCGAGTTCACGCCATCGCATCACCGGCACCTGACGCGCCGGGACCTGCTGACGCCAGTTCACCGGCGTCTCGTACAGATCTTCGGTGATCCCGCGCAGCGACTCGATCACCCGCCGTCCCGCGAAGCGGAAATCGGCCACCAGTAGTTCCGCCGGACGTCCGGCCCCCTCCTCGATCGCCGCTGCCCGTGCGGCCGGACCGCCCGGATACATCTCGGGCGCTGCCTCCCCGGTGAGCACCCCGACGGCGAATCGGTTGAGCGCATCGGCGTTCCTCGCGAGGTGCGTGACGACGTGTCCCCGACTCCACCCCGGCAGCAGCGACGGCCCCCGCGCCTGATCGTCGGTCAACCCCGCCAGCGCGGCCTCCACCGTGCTGTGCGATTCGGCAACAGCATCGAGCAGTTCGACATACGACAGTGCGGCACCCGGTGACGTCATGCAGACGATGCTCCCACAGTCCACCCCACGCCGATTCTCGGTAACGGTACGGTGACGATCGGCCTCCGGCGGGTGCATGTGGGACACTCGTACTGATACTGAGATCAACTGTCGGACAACGTGGTTGAAAGGTGGTGTGTGATGTACAACGAATCCGCTACGTGGGGGATACCGAGCGAGACGTTCCTGGTGATCTACGTGGCCGCCGCCGTGCTCTCGGTCGGGCTGGCCCTGTTCCTCCGTTCCAGCGGCAACGCTCCCGCCACGACCGCCGGTGTTCGCCTCGATCCGGCGCAGACCGGCATGCTGACCAGCGACGATCGCGCCATCGCCGCATCCCTGACGCTGTTGCGGGGAGCCGGCATCATCTCCGACGACGGCACGATCCTGCGGGCGTGGGGAGTCCCCGACAACGCCCTCGGATGGTTCACGCGCGCCGTCTACGACGAACTCGCCTCCGGTCGCGGCGCGCTCGGCAACGTTCGCCTCCCGGGCCGGTTGCAGGCACCACTCGACGAGTTGCGGTTCACTCTGGTCGCGCAGGGACTGCTCACCGGACCCGAGCTGAAGACGTGGAACCGCCGGGCGACCATCCCGATCCTCGTCGTCATGACCATCGGCGTCGCACGCCTCGTCGCCGGATTCGCCGCGGGCAAGCCGATCGGATTCCTGCTGGTCGCGGTGGTGCTACTGGCGGCCTCGCGCGAACTGGTTCGCCGGACCGGCCGCAGGACGCGACAGGGGACGGCGGAATTGCAGCGACTGCGCCGCGAACACTCGTACCTGTCGCCGCGGATGCGCCCGTCCCTGACCGCATACGGTCCGTCGCCGATCGCGCTGTCGACGGCACTGTTCGGGATGGGATCCGTCGCCCTGTTCTCGCCGGGGTTCGCGAGCGCGGCCGGCCTCTCCGACAGCAGCAGCGGCGGCGGCGGTGGCAGCGGCGGCGATAGCTCTTCCTCCTGCGGCGGCGGAGGTGGCTGCGGTGGCGGTGGGTGCGGGGGATGACCGCACTGATCGAGTCGGGCCTCGGCATCGGCTGGCGGCCGGAGATCTGCGGGATCATCGGCCGGCTCGACGGCCTGCGGTTCTGCGAGGTGATCGCCGAATCGCTGCCCGCCCGCCGACGCGGGGTCGGCGTTCCGGACGAACTGCGGTCGCTGGGGGTTCCCGTCGTCCCGCACGGCATTTCACTGTCGCTGGGTGGCGCCGAGCCCGTCGAGCAGCGCCGGATCGACCACCTCGCGCGGTGCGCCGACGCGCTCGGGGCGCCGCTCGTCAGCGAGCACGTCGCGTTCGTGCGGGCGGGCGGTCTCGAGGCCGGGCATCTGCTGCCGGTGCCGCGCTCGGCGGAGGCCCTGGACGTGTTGGTGCGGAACGTCCGGCGCACGCAGGAGTGTTTGCCGGTGCCCCTGGCGGTGGAGAACATCGCGGCCCTGTTCGACTGGCCGGACGACGAGTACTCCGAGGGCGAGTTCCTTGCCGAACTGGTCGAACGCACCGGGGTTCACCTGCTGCTGGACGTCGCGAACGTGTACGCGAACGCCCGGAACCGCGGCCGCGACGCCGCCGAGGAACTCCGTCGGCTCCCCGTCGAACGCGTGGCGTACTGCCACGTCGCAGGCGGGTCCGAACGGGACGGCGCATACCACGACACCCACACCGACCCGGTGCCCGTCGAGGTGCTGGACCTGGTCCGGCAGTGGGCTTCCGGGGGTGCTCCCGCGATGATGCTCGAACGCGACGGCAACTACCCGCCCGCCTCGGAATTGTTCGCCGAACTGGATGCGATAGCGGACGCGGCCGGCTTCGAGCGGATCACCCGGGGCGCCGAATGGAGCCTGTCGTGACAGGCCTGGCCGATCGGCAGGCGGCGCTGGTGCGGGCTCTCGTCGCGGCGGGGGAACCGCCCGAGGGATTCGACCGCGACGCACTCGGCACCGCGTCGAAGGCCCTGCTGCGCAAGCGGTCCGGTGGGGCCGGGGAGCCCGGCGCACTGCCCGCACCGGCGCGGCGCCGCCTGTTCGGCCTGCTCAGCCTCCGACGAAATTGAGCAGCAGCTCGTTCACCTCTTCGGCCCGTTCCAGCTGAACGAAGTGGCCGGCGCCCTCGAGGAGGTGAACGCCGCGCAGGTCGGGGACGGTGTCGCGCATCCGGTCGAGTGCCTGCGCACCGCTCATCGCGACGACGGGATCGTTCGCACCGGCCACGAACAACGTCGGCACCGCGATCTGGGCAACCCGCACTCTCGCGGAGCGTTCCCAGTTGGCGTCGTACGCCCGGTACCAATTCAGGCCGCCGGTGAATCCCGTCCGGGTGAAGACCTCCACGTAGTGCTCGAACTCCTCCTCCGTCAGCCACGACCACGGCAGGGGTGGGGCGTCGGGCAGCACGTCCAGGTACCCGTTGCCCTCCGACGGGTGCTGCCAGATGTCCAGGTAGCGGTAGTCGCCCGACAATGCGTAGAACAGCCGCTGGAGGAAGCCGCGCGGGTCGCCGTCGAGTTCGCGGTCGGCGACACCCGGCTTCTGGAAGTAGTGGATGTGCAGGAAGTGCTTGCGCGCCAGCGACGCATAGAGCTCCGACGGGCGCAGCGGGAACCGGTCGGGCATGTAGGGAACGGACAGCAGCACCAGCCCGGACACACGTTCGCGGTGACGCAGCGCGACGGTCCAGGCCGCCGGAGCGCCGAAGTCGTGGCCGACGAACACGGCACGGTCGAGTTCGAGGGCGTCGAGCAGGCCGATCAGTGCGTCCGACACCCGCTCGTTGGTGTAGTCGTCGATGTCGCGGGGCACGTCGGTGCCGCCGTAGCCGGGCATGTCCGGGGCGATCGCGCGGTACCCGGACGCCGCGAGGGCCAGCATCTGGTGCCGGAAGCTGTATCCGAGGCCCGGGAACCCGTGGCACAGAATCACGGGCGGACCCTCACCCAGTTCGCTGATCTGCCAACGGAATCCGTCGACCGTGACCGATCGCTCCGTCGACGTCGCCATGATCCGAATCCCTCCACCGGCTGGAACGCGTTCTCGCAGTGTACCGTAACGGCGATGCCACTAGAATGCACTTGATTCGCAGTGGTAACCGTCGACCGGCCGGGGAAGTGGAGTGATGTGCAATGGTGGAGGCACGCTCCCGCCATGAGTTCGTCGCGGTCCAGCTCCGGCAGCGCATCATGCAGCGGCAGTACGCGGTGGGCGAGTCGCTGCCGAGCGAGAGCATGCTGTGCGCAGAATTCGAGGTGTCGCGCGGCCCGGTGCGCCAGGCCCTCGCGACGCTGAAGAACGAAGGGCTCATCCAGCTGTCCCAGGGCAAGCCGGCCGTGGTCCGCAGCCACGACATCACGCAGACCCTCGACACGTTCACCCCGTTCACCCAGTGGGCGCGGCGCACCGGCCGCACCGCGGGGAGCCGCACGCTCGAGATCGCCCGACGCCGGGTGTCCGAGCCTGCCGCCGCCGCATTGGGAGCGGCCCCGGACGACTTCGTCGTCGAGGTTTTCCGCGTCCGACTACTCGACGGCGAACCGACGATGCTCGAGCGGAGCACGTTCACCGGCGGCGTCGGCTCACTGCTGTTCGAGTTCGACATCGACTCCGGGTCGATCACCGACTACCTCACCTCCCGCGGCGTCCGGTTCGAATCGATGGAGCACGTGCTCGACGCCGTCGCCGCGGACGAGGTCGAGGCCGAACATCTCGGCATTGCCCCCGGCAGCCCCTTGCTGCGCGAACGCCGGACGTCGCGGGATCAGCACGGCGACATCTTCGAGTACGCGGACGACCGGTACCGGCCCGACCTCGTCGCCTTCAGCATCGTGAACGCCCGGACCGTCGACCCGCGGGTCCCGTCGGGCGAGGGCAACAACCTCTAGTCGACGGCCGGCATGCGATTCCGGCGCGGGGGGATCAGGTGCTGCGCAGCCGGTCGAGCAGACCGGGCAGGTCCGCGACGCTGTCGAGGACGTGGGTGGCCCCGGCCTCGGACAGTTGGGTGGCGTCGTGGGCGCCGGTGAGCACACCGACGGACGCGCGGGCTCCGGCGCGCAGGCCGGTGGTGATGTCCGAGGTGGTGTCGCCGAGCACCACCATGGACTGCACGGACGGGGCGCCGGTGCGCATCAGCGCGGTCAGCGGCATGTCGGGGAACGGGCGGCCGCGAACGCCGTCACCGGGGCAGAGCACGACATCGGCGACGTTCTCCCAGCCGAGCGCACGGATGATCGACATCTGCGTCCCGTGGGCGAACCCGGTGGTGAGCGCCGTTTTGATGCCCTGCTCCCGCAGTGAGCCGAGGAGTTCTTCGGCGCCGGGAACGGGGCTGCACCAGCCGTCGTCGACAAGTTGCGCGTAACAACGTTCGAATTCCTTGTTCGCGGCCTGCGCCTGTTCCTCGTTTCCGCCGCTGAGGTGGCGGAAGACGACGATCTTGGACTGGCCCATGGTGTCGGAGACGTACTCGAGCATCCGCTGCCGGTCGTCGTCCGTCTTCGACAGCCCGGCATGTGCGTCGGCGGCGAGGAAGGACTGCTGCACCAGCCCGCTGTCCTCCACGGTGGTGCCTGCCATGTCGAAGACGACGAGACTGATGTCCCGGTGCTGTGTTCCCATTGTCGTGTTCCTCTCGGTTTTCGGTGAATGTGTTTGTGGGATAGCTAGTTCGCTGGTGCGGCTTCGCGGCCGAAGATGTGGTCGATCCGGTCCTTCGCCAGACCCAAGCCGGTCGTCATACCGATGCCGGTGGTGACGGTCACGATGTGCACCCCGTCGATGGGCTCCTCGATCAGGAACTCCGAGTCGGGGGCCGAGCTGTACACGCCCTGCCAGCGCTCGGTGACGGTGACGTCCGAGACGCCGAACAGGGCGACGGCCTCGTGGATCAGCACGTCGAACCCCCGCTCCGACTGGAACGGCTCCGCCGAGACCTCACGGATGTGGGTGTCGCCCAGCAGGATCGAACCGTCCGGCTGCGGGCTGTACATCTGGTTGAGGTCGAGGTCGGCGTAGTCGAGGTACTCCTCGCGCAACCGCGCCGCGAGTGCCGCCGTCGCGGGCAGATTCGCGAAACCGCGGTACCGCACGAGCGACCAACCGGTGAACAGCGGTGCGGGCAACGGTGCGGGCAGCGGCATCCTCGCGCGCAGCATGTGCAGCCGGCACTGCAGGAGCCCCCGGCGCTCGGCCGATTCTGGGAACAGCCGGTCGATGTCGTGGTTGACGGTGACGAACACCGTCCCTGCATGAAGATCGCCCCGTGAGGTGTGGACCACTCCGGGGCCGAATCCGAGTGCGGCGGTGCGCCAGAAGAAGTCGACACCGGACGCGTCGAGCCAGCGTGCCACGGCGGGTGCCGCTCCCCTCGGGTCCACCTGGAGGTCGCCGGGCATGTACATTCCGCCGACGACGCGACTGCCGGAAACGGGGAGCGCGGCGAGGATCCGGTCGCGCGGCAGCAACTTCGCCGCGGCCGGTCCGCGCCTGTCCGCGAACTCGGCCAGGACGGCCATCTCGTCGTCGTGCCGTGCCACACAATACGTTCCGGACTCGGAGATCCAGAACCCCGCCTTGCGTGACAGATCGAGCCAGTGCTCCCGGCCGGCCAGAGCGTAGTCGCGGGCGACGCCCGACTGGGCCGTGATACAGATGTGACCGAAATTCTGGACGGATGCGCCCGCGATTCGGTCGGCATGATCGATCACTGCTACCGACAGACCGCGATCGAGCGCGTGGTAGGCGTGCGCGAGACCGAGGATTCCGGCGCCGACAACCACCACGTCGTGGCGTCGTTGATGTGTCATGAATTCCACCTTGGCCCTCGGACGCTAGACTTGTCAATACAAGTTGTTTGAATTCGTCACACGTATAGATAGGTTTGCGTCCGTTCACCGTCCGTTGCGAGTACAGCTGGCGCGCCGGGTGGCACCGGCATGCGGTTGCTGCGAAAATTGCCTCTCGCGTCTACCCACCGCAGAGGGACGAATCGATGAGTGGTGCTTCCGAATCCAGTTCCGTCCCCGTCTACGAACCGGCGTCGCCCGGCGACCGCTTCGGACCCCTGATCGAGCGCCGCGACGACGCCGACTTCCCGTTCTACGACGGGACGCCCACCGCGCTCTCGGCGCGGCAGTGGATTCTGATGTGGGCGTCCGTCGTTGTCGGTTTCGCGGCCCTGGTCCTCATCCCGCAACCCGGCAATCTGGTGGCGCTGATTCCGCGGATTCTGTTCGTCAGCATCCCGCTCGCCGTCCTGGCGATGGTGACGCGCGAACATTGGACCGCGCTGTTCCGTAGGGTGCGCGGCCGCGACGTCCTCGCGATGATCGGCTTTGCGCTGCTGAACCTGGCCGTCACGTTCGCGCTGGCGCTGGTCGTGCAGGCCCTGTTCGGGGTGGCGTCCAACAAGGCCGTCGACGATGCGGGCGAGGGTGGTGCGCTCGACACGGTCGCGTTCTACGTGGGAACCGGGATCCAGTTGGTCGGTGAGGAAGTCTTCACCATCGTCCCGTTCCTCGCGCTGATGTACTTCCTGGTCGCCAGGGCGAGGCTGTCCCGGAAGACGGCGATCGTCCTGGCCTGGCTGATCAGCGCGGTGTGGTTCGGCGCCGCACATCTCCCGACCTACGACTGGAACTTCGCTCAGGCGTTCATCGTGATCGGCGGGGCCCGGCTGGTGCTCACGCTCGCGTACATCCGCACCAAGAACCTGTGCGTCTCGACGGGCGCGCACATCATCAACGACTGGACGCTCTTCACCCAGGCGGTCGTGGCGCACGCGGCCCTTCTCGCCCTCTAGGGGAGCGCGGGCGTCAGTTCGGAATCGGGATGACGATCGGCGGCAGGCCCGGTATCTGCACCTGAATCTGTTGCGGCGGAGCGGGCACCGGTGCGGGCGGCGGGTTGTACACCGGCGGCTCGGGTGCGGGCGGCGGCACGGCGACGGGTGCCGGCGGCGGGGGCGGTGGAGCCGGCGGAGGCGGCGGCGCGGGTTCCGGAGAGGGGACGGACGCAGGCCGGGGAGCGGCCTGCTGCACCACGGCGGGCGGTGAATCGACCACGGGCGCCTGGATTTCCACGGGAGCTACCGGGTTCGGGCGCTCCGCGGGCTGCTGTGGGCCGGAGCCGATCGGCACCGTCGACAATCCCCCGGTCATCAGGTCGACCACGGACACTTCGGTCATCGCCAGGTTGGAGGGCTGCACGACGTACAGCCGGTCCTGCTGGAATGTCGGCCACGGATCGCCCTCGACTTCGGCGTCCTGGTTCACCACCGGGGACAGCAGCGGGCTGCCGCGCATGCACCGGACGCGGGGAACGCCGTGGTCGTCGATCAGCACGATGGTCCCGGCCTGGAGCACCGACTGGAATGCCGTCGCGTGGCCGTCGTCGAAGCCGTGATTGGTGACGCGGGTGTCCGCGCGGAGGAGGACGGGGGTGAGGGTCCGGACGTAATTGCGCACGTCGTCGACCTGGAACACACTCGACCAGGCCTCCAGCCTCGCAGGATCCCCCTCGAGGTCGTCGACGAGACGCTGCCGGTCGCAGAGCACCCGGTCGGGGCTTCCGCCGTAGAGTCCGGCGCGGTCGCCGACCACCCGGATACCGGCGGCCCGGGGCTCGCCCGGCAGATCCGTTCCGGGCGGGCCGAACGGAACCGTCGTCGGTGTCTGCGGCGGGAGCAGCACCTCCGTCCACGGAAGTTGTCCCTGGTCGGTGGCCCGATCGAGGTCGACCGGGTCGGGGTGGCCCCCGGAACCGGAGGAGCAGGCCACGGTCATCGCCGCGGTCAGGGCTCCGACGACCGCCAGCCAGCTACGCGGTGCGCGCCCGGGGCGCGTACCGGCTCGAACGACTCGTCTGCGTCGGGCACGCCGTGCAGCCCGCCCGGCGTCGTCGGTGGCCACCCCGCCATCGTAGGCACAGTCGCCGATCGGCCGGGCCGTATTGCGGTGTGGTTGCCGGCCCGGCTTTCGGTCAGCTGGTGATCATGTCCTCCTGCGACCAGAACGCCCGCATCGACGTGATCTTGCCGTCGTCGTCGAAGGTCATGACGTCGATCGGCGCGATCTCGAGCTTCTGCTCACCGAGGTCGGTGACGAGGGAGAAGTGGAACGCCGCCGAGTTGCCGGCAATCTTCAGCGTCAGGAGTTCGCCGGTCTGCTTCAGCGGTTCGATCACCCCGTAGAACTCGCGCAGTGATTCCACCGACGTCCGTGGCTCGGTACCCACCGGATCCTCCACGGTGGCGCCCTCGGCGTACAGCGCGACGACGTCGTCGGCGGTCCCGGTGGCCACCGCCTCGATGTACCTCTCGACGGTCTTGCGGATGTCTTCTGCGGACGGTGCCATGATGCGACTCCTCAGTCGAATAGAACGTGTTCTAGCCGTGAGAGTAGCGCAGCACGCCGCCGGTGGGCAGCCCCTTCTCCCAGGCAGCGGGACGTCGCCGCCGTGCGCTCCGCGCCCGTGAGTACTTATTAACCGCCGGAGGTTAATAAGTACTCACGGGGGCGAAGCCCAATTCACCTCCACGAGATCGAACCGGGAGTGCAGTTGCGCCCACGTCGTGCGACGCCGGCCGTCGGGAGTGCGGTAACCGCTGCCCGGCTCCGGAAGCCAGGTTCGCATGAGATCGTCACGTACGGCGGGCCGGTCGACGGGTTCGGACGTGTGCGCCAGCCCGGCGACCAGCCACACCCGGGCGGTCTTGCTGCAGCGCGATTCCGAGTGAGTCACTGCGCCAATCAAATTCGTGTTCATGGGGTCGTCCTCGTCCACTCCGGCCGCGGATCCGCACCCGAAAGGGGTTGCTCCTTCAACGAGGTGAGATCCGTGCGAGATTTCTGTCTGACCTCATGCTCCGCCGACTGCGGTGCGGCGGGTGTCTCATTTCCTGACACGAACGGAGGGATGACGATCGATGGTCCGACGAAGGGGGCGTCACACGTCGATGCCGAATTCCTTGATCTTGCGGTAGATCGTGGCGCGCGAGATGCCGAGAGCTGTTGCCGCGGCTTTCTTGTTGCCGTGATTCTCTTCGAGGCTGCGTACGATGGCGTCGCGTTCGAGGGCTTCGATCTGGGTGAGGGTGTGCCGGCTCAGGGCCCGGCACATCGGGGGCAGCTGGTCGACTTCGACGACACCGGAGCGCTGGCGTTGGACGACCTCGTGCAGGACCTGCCGGAGTTCGGTGACGTTTCCGGGCCAGCTGTACTTGCAGAGTTGGCGCATTGCTGCAGGCGAGAGGGACAGCTCCGCGCCGCGACCGAGTTGTCGTAGCAGATGCGGTACCAGACTGTGCAGATCGTCGATGCGATGGCGCAGGGCCGGCATCGTGACGGTGTGGCTGAAATGGGGAAGGAGCAGTGCGTCGAGATCGGTGTTGTGACCGGTGCCGCCGATGGTCGCGCCGATCCATCCGGCATGTTCGCGCCCTTGGATCAGGTCGGCGACGACCCGCTGCTGTGCCTCGCTGAGTAGGTCGATGTCGCGCAGGACGACACTGAACCGTTCCTGGTCGAGTTCCTGTTCGAGGGCCGGTAGCACGGCGCTGTCCGCGGAGAGTTCGGCAGCCGTGAAGATCCGCGTCCGAATGGGAACATGTTCGATGGCAACAGCTTTGAGAGCGGATCCGCGGCCACTTCCGGGCTCGCCCGACACGATGACCCACTGTTGCTCGCGTGCGCAGCGAGCGATCTGCTGGCAAGTGCGGCGCCAGGACGCGCTGGTGCCGGTGACACCGGGAAGCACGGTGCTTGCCGGTGCAGAGGCGACAGATGAGGTGCGGACGTCGAGGAGATGTACGTAGAACAAGGCCATCGGTCTGCGGGCTCCGAGCCCGAAGTCCTCGATCGAGGACAACCTCGCCGTCTGACCGCTGGGCAGAGCGACGATATGCCGATAGGTGGCGTTGACGCTGCTCAGGTCGACGGCGTGTTCGAGTAGCGCTGCCTGATCCTGGGCGTCCAGCGCCACACGAAGTCGCCGGTTGACGAGGACGACATCGTCTCCGAGCGCCAGCACCCCGGTCTGCGGCGATCGGCGACACGCCTTGAGATACGCGTTGAGCAACGACGTCTGGTCGGCGCTGGCCTGCGCCAGGAGACGGCCTTCGATCTGAGCGGTGGCGGATTTGGCGAGGGTGGCCAGCAACGGACCCCCGTCCTCTACCCAGCCGGTGAGATCGAGTGCCCCCACCAGCGTGCCGGACATCGGATGGGTGATCGGGACACCCGCGCAGGCCAATTGCCCGAGACAGTCGGCATAGTGCTCGGCGCCCGTCACGAGGGTGGGCTGGCGGGTTTCCAGGGTGGTGCCGATGCCGTTGGTGCCGGCGAATTCTTCCGAGTAGCTGTAACCGGGTATCAGTTGGACGTCGTCGAGTGTGCGATTGAGTCGGCGGCTGGCGGCGATCCTGGTCAAGATCACTCCGTCAGCCGACGTCAGGATCACGCTGACGGGTTCGTCGACCAGGCCGTCCGCGAGCTGTCGCAACACGGGTTCGGCAGCCGCAGCGAGAGGACAGTCCAGATTCGGCTCGCGGACGAACGGGAGGTCGAGCTGATCAGGGCTCACTTTGAGCGACTTCGATCGTTGCCACGAGAACGAGATGGGTTGGCGAACGGAGCTGTCGAGATCGTTGTCGGCGAGAAACAGCTCGCGCGCTTTCTGCAGGTCCTTGGTGGTCATGCCGTGTTTACGCCCCGTTTCTCCACACGTTTATGCACCCGAGCGTACGTCGTCTCGATGTGAGACGCGTCTCAATATGAGACGGTTCGTCGATGGGGGTTCGACCGTCGCCCGGATACCGGTCAGTACTTCGAGGACGCTGGCGAGGTCGGCCTGCGTGAGGATGCCCGGCACCGGAGGGGGCCCGGGGTCAGTGCGGGGACGGCCGCGCCGCCGGCCGGGGTGCGCTGTCATGGTCGGGGCCTTTCGTCGCGGGGTGGGGCGGATTCAGGGTCGTGGTCGTCATATCGCGCGGCCGGGGTTCAGAATTCCGGTCGGGTCGAACGCCGCCTTGATCCCTGTCATCAGGGATCTCTCGACCGAGCCGATCATGGGTTCGAGGTAGCGGCGTTTGAGGCTGCCGACGCCGTGCTCGCCCGAGATCGATCCGCCCAGCGCCAGACATCGCGTCACCATCTCGTCGAAGGCCCGATGGGCCCGGTCGGCGGCGTCGGGGTCGGCCGCGTCGAACACGATCGTGGGGTGGAGGTTCCCGTCGGCGGCGTGCCCGAACGTGCCGATGAGCAGGCGGTGGCGGTCGGCGATCCGGGCAATGGCGTCGAGCATGTGCGGTAACCGTGGGACCGGTACGGCCAGGTCGTCGAGCAGGGTGCTGCCGCGGCGTTCCAGGGCGGTCAGCGCCACGCGGCGCGCCTGCATGAGAGCGTCACCTTCGGCGGCGTCGGTGCTCACGTACAACTCGGTGGCCGCGGCGGCGCGGCATGCGTTCGCGCTGCGCTGGGCTTCCGCCTCGGCGGCGTCACCGTCGCACTGGATCAGCAGCAGCGCGCCTGCCGTCTCGTCGAGACCCATGTGGGTCATGTCGTTGACGGCCGCGATGGTGGTTCGGTCCATGAGTTCGACCAGGCTCGGGTCGGCCACCGCCTGAATTGCCAGCACCGCGTCGACGGCCTGGACGGTATCGGAGAAGGCGGCGACGACGGTGGCCGTGTGGGCCGGGGCCCGGCGCAGCCGCACGGTCGCCTCGACGATCACCGCCAGGGTGCCCTCGGACCCGACCAGCAGTCGAGTCAGATTCAAACCGGCCACGTTCTTGCGGGTGACGGCCCCGGTGTGGATGATCCGGCCGTCCGCGAGGACCGCCTTGATCCGGGCGACGTGGTCGCCGGTCACCCCGTACTTTGCGCAGCACGCGCCGCCCGCGTCGGTCGCGAGGTTCCCGCCTATCGTGGAGATGGCGCGACTGCCGGGGTCGGGGACGTACCACAGTCCGCGCGCTGCCACCGCGGTCGCGAGGTCGCCGTTGATCACGCCCGCCTCGACCGTGGCGGTGCGGGACTGTTCGTCGACGGCGAGGATGCGGTCGAGTTTCTCGGTGCTCAGCACGATGCAGCCGTCGATCGCGTTGGCCCCGCCGGCCAGACCGGTGCCCGCACCCCTCGTCACGACCGGAATACCATGTCGGTGCGCGGTTTTCAGAGTCGCGACAACATGGTCGACAGTCCGGGCGCGGACGACGGCGAGCGGAAGCCCGGACGGACAGAGCAACGCCTGATCGCGGGTGTAGGCGAGCATGGTGTCGCTGTCGGTCACCGCGGCATCGCCCAGTTCCGCGACCAGATCCGCGACGGGGCCGGTCGTCACGACCGTCATACCTTGGCCTGCGTGACTTCCAGCTCTCCCATCCGCGACCAGTCCTCCCCCGGAATCTCCGTGTGGATGATGCGCGGTGTCTCGCTCAGCGCGGGACGCATCGCGTCCAGTCCCTTCCGGAAGTGGTCGGCGGCGACGTGGTCGGAACCGGCCTGCCCGTCCCGGAACGCCTCGATCAGCACGAATTCGGCGGGGTCGTCGGCGCTGCGGTGCCACTCGAACCAGAGATTGCCCGGTTCGGATCGTGTCGCATCGGTGAACTCCTTGGTGACGAGCAGCCAGTCGTTCTGATGCGTGTCGAGGACTTTGAACTTCACGACGATGAAAATCACGATGCTTCACTTTCTTTCGGGCATACGGGGCCGCAGCGGTGGGTTGGCGCTCGAGCAGGGGAGTGGGTCACCGCCCGCAGGACGGCGACCCACTCGGCTGCGTCAGTAGATGTTCGACGGGCGGACCATGCCTTCGGCGAGATCGCCGAATCCGGGCGCCATGATGGCGCCGGGATTGCCCATGACCTCCTCCACCACAGCGGTTTCGGTGGTGATCAGCAGTGCCGCGATCGAGGCCGCGCTTTCGAGCGCGGCGCGGGTGACCTTGAACGGGTCGATCACGCCGTCGTCGAACATGTCCCCGTATTCACCGGTGAGGGCGTTGAATCCGTGCCCGAGCGGCAGACCGGCGACCACCTCGACGACCTCGTCGCCGTCGAATCCGGCGTTGATCGCGATCCAGCGCAGCGGTTCGGCGAGGGCGCGGCGTACGACGTCGCACCCGATGGCCTCGTCTCCGGACAGGTCGAGGTCGGCGAGTGCCCGATGTGACTGTGCCAGCGCGGTGCCACCGCCGGACACGATGCCCGCCTCCACCGCCGCGCGGGTGGCAGCCAGGGCGTCCTCGACGCGCAGCATCCGCTCCTTGAGTTCGACGCTGGTCGCGCCGCCGACGCGGATGACGGCGACCCGCCCGGTGAGGCGGGCGATGCGCAGTTCGAGGCTTTCCTGGTCCGCCTCGATCTTGGCACGCTCGAGCTGGGATTCGAGTTGGGCGATGCGGGCGTCGAGCAGGCGCTGGTCGCCGTGGCCGCCAACGATCGTGGTCTCGTTCTCGGTCACCGTGATCCGGTCACACGACCCGAGATGCTCGACGCTGACCTCGGACAGTTCGATGCCGGTGTCCTTGGCGATCACGTGCCCACCGAGCGCCACCGCGAGGTCTTCGAGCTCGGCGACCCGGCGGTGCCCGAAACCGGGGGCCCGGACGACCACCGACTGCATCGTCTTGTGCATGTTGCCACCGACGAGCAGCTGCAGGGCCGGCCCGTCGACCTCCTCGGCGAGCACCACCAGCGGCCGGTCGGCGCGCTTGGCGACCTCGACGGCCGGCATGATCTCCTGGACCTGGGTGATCTTCTTGTTGGTCAGCAGGATCAGCGGATTGGCGTGGACCGCTTCCATCCGCTCCGGGTCGGTGACCATGTACCCCGAGGTGTAGCCGTGGTCGAACTCGATGCCGTCGACGATGTCGACGGACAACCCGAGGGTGTCGCTCTCCTCGGTGGTGACGACTCCGGACTTGCCGACGTAGTCCACGGCCTTCGAGATGGCGTGTCCGATCACCTCGTCGTCGCTGGCGGCGAGCGTCGCGATGCGTTGCAGATCGCTCTGGCCCCCGACCTGGGTGGCCTGCTCGCGGAGGGAGTCGACGACGACGGATACGGCTCGTTCGATGCCGCGACGGACCCGCATGGGGTTGGCTCCGGCCTCGACGGAGCGCAGCCCCTCACGGACCATGGCCTGGGCGAGCACGGTTGCGGTGGTGGTGCCGTCGCCGACGACACCGTTGGTCTTCATCGCCACCTCCTTCACCAGCTGGGCGCCCATGTTCGCGAACGGTTCGCGGAGCTGGATCTCGCGCGCGATGGTCACGCCGTCGTTGGTGATGGTCGGCGGCCCGGTGAGCTTCTCGAGCACCGCGTTGCGCCCCTTGGGGCCGAGGGTCACCTTGACCGCGTCGGCGAGGGCGTTCACGCCCTGCTCGAGTCGGGCTCGGGCGTCCGTGTTGTACCGCAGCTCTTTTGCCATGGCTGATGGTCCTTTCGTGCTTTTCTTGTGCGGAGTATGCGGCGTGTTACGGGACGAGAATCGCCCGACCGCGGACCCGCCCGGCATCGAGATCGTCGAGGGCTTGCTGGAAGTCCTCGAGCCGGTATCGGGTGGTGTGCAACGTGACCTTGCCCTGGGCGGCAAGGGTCATGAGCTCCTGAAGATCGTTGTAGGAGCCGACGAGATTTCCGATGAAGTTGATCTCGGTGGAGATCACATCGATGGTCGGGACGTCGATGTTCTCGCCGTATCCGACGACGTAGTAGTTCCCGGCGCGGCGCAGCATCGCGATGCCTTCCCGGGTGGCGCCGCCTTCGCCGACGAAGTCGACGACAGCCTCGGCGCCGTGTCCGCCGGTCAGGTCGAGTACCTGCTGGATGTGGGTACCGTCGGCGACGATGCCGTGGTCGGCGCCGATCTTCACGGCCAGTTCGACGGCCGCGGGGTTGCGGTCGAGCACGACCACGGTGACGCCGGAGATGGCCTTGAGGACCTGGATGCCGATGTGGCCGAGGCCGCCGGCCCCGATCACCACGCACACGTCCCCGGGGCGGGTCGTCTTCGCGGCCTTGGCAACCGCGTGGTAGGCGGTCAGTCCGGCGTCGGCGAGTGCGGCGACGTCGGCCGGTTCGAGCGAGTCGTCGATCTTCACCACGCTGCGTGCGGTGGTACGGAGATATTCGGCGTAGCCGCCGTTGACGTCGATGCCCGGGAACTGACTGTTCTCGCAGTGGACGTCGTCACCGAAGCGGCATGCCCGGCACAGCCCGCACGTGATCAGGGGGTGCAGGATCACCTTGTCGCCGACCGCAACGTTGGTGACGGCATCGCCCACGGCGTGGACCCAGCCGGCGTTCTCGTGGCCGATCGTATACGGCAGTGCGACACCGGACTTCTCCTCCCACTGCCCCTCGAGGATGTGCAGGTCCGTGCGGCACACGCCGGCGCCGCCGATGCGCACGACGACATCGAGCGGGCCCTCGACGGTGGGTTCGGGAATGTCGGTGAGCTGCAGTTTGGTGTGGTATCCCACCACTTGCACGGCCTTCATCGCGGGCTCCTGGTTCTGAGGTTGGTGATTCGCGGTGTGGCGCCGACGGATTCGCTGTCGGCATAGCGGGTGGCGAGCAGTCCGCGGCAGAAGTGGGCGTTGCCCTCCATCGAGATGCGCACCGACTTGGCGAAGCGCAGCCGCATCGGCACCGATTCCGGGGGAATGCGCTTGCCGTCGTCGTCGACGAACACCCGACTGGCCGGGCAGATGCTCAACCCGATGCCGATCCGGCGACGCAGCAACGCGGCCTTCGCCTTTCCCGGAGCGAGATCGCTGAGAGTGAGCCGGTAGATCTCGTTCACCCCCAGGTCGGTGGTCTTCAGGTGCGCCTCGACGCACCGTTCCATCGCGGCGGCGTGTGCCTTGGACCGGAACATTCGACGCAGTTCGTGCAGACTGTCCTCCGCCTCGGAGCCGAACGTCCCGACGTATCCGGCGTCGGCGGCGAGGCCGGCGTTGATCTTGTCGCTGTCGTGGTGGTCGTCGAGCAGCACCCGCACCTCGCCGATGTCCTCGATCAGGCGTAGCGCGTCGAGGGAATCGGAAGCCATGAGGTAGGCGAAGTTCGGCGAGCAGAACGCGGTGGGCAGCCGCAGGTGCACGGTGACCCCGTCGTCGTCGAGGGTGACCGACCGGACGAACCCGAGATCGGTGATGGGTTCGTCCAGTTCCGGGTCGGTGACCGTCGACAGGGCCATCAGGACGTCGTGTTCGGTGCAGACGACGACGGCGGTCATGACGGCACGGATTCCGGCTCGCGCGCCCCGGCGGCGACCTCCACACCTTCCTGTCCGGCCGGCTCGGCCAGTTGCAGGTCGGCGGGAACGTCGATGTCGTACAGCGCTGCCGCGTTGAGACCGAGAATCTTCTGCTTTTGCTCCACGGTGATCGGGGCGTACTCGCTCTGCATGTCCTCGGGGATCTGGAAGTCGACGAACTTCTCGATCAGCCACTTCGGGGTCCACAGTGCGTAGTCGCTGCCGAAGAGGATCTTGTCCTCGCCGATCCAGTAGAGCAGTTCACCGATGATCTGGGCGAAATAGCGGGGCCGGGTGTGGATGAACGGCAACGCCACTGCCAGACCGCCGTACACGTTCGACTCCTGGGTGGCGATCCAGCAGAAGTCCTCGAGCCGCGGCAGACCCACGTGCTCGACGACGAATCGCAGGTCCAGGTAGTCGGTGGCGACCTTGTCGACATCGGAAACGTCGAAAGCGTCGCGGTCGAGGGGGCGGATCGTCGGGCCCTTGTGAACGTGAATGTTCTTGATCCCCAGCTTGATGCATTCTTCGAGGTAGCGCCGCGACCACGGTTCGTCGAGTTTGTAGCCGCGGGAGTCGCCGTGCCATTCGGCGGTGTAGAGCTTGACGCCCTGCAGGTTCATCCGGTCCGCGTCCTTGCGGAGCTGTTCGAGGCCGGCTTCCTCGTGGCGCGGGTCGTAGGCATGGTTGTAGGTGAGCTTGCCGGGATTCTTGGCGACCAGGGCGAGCGCTTCGTCCGTCTGCCCGAATCCCTTGTGGTAGAAGTCGCTGAGCAGGGTGGCCTGGAAGATCGCGTGGTCGACGTATCCGTCCACGAAGAGGTCACGCTCGAAGCGTTCGCTGCCGTAGTACGTGTAGGTGTCGTAATCCCACACGACCTCTTCGGGGCTGAGGTTCTTGTGGTAGTCGTAGAAGCAGTCGATGAACTGCTTGCCGTGCACGTTCTTCTGGTTCGACTCGCGGCCGTCCCAGATGTGCACGTGCCCATCGACGATGAAGTACTTCTGACCGTCCTTCTGATACATCGCGTCCTCGCTTGGTCCTGGTTCCGGGTGGGCTGGGGGTTGTCCGGGGCCACCTGTCTCGGTGGCCCCGGACAGCTGCGGGCTAGTTCTCCGTGAGGTCGAATCCGATGTACTCGGCGGCATCCTCGGGGCTTGCGAACAGCAGGGTCTTCTCGTCGAGGTGGACCATGCGCCCGTAGTGGGTGGAGCTGATCTCCTCGAAGATCGAGCCGTCGAAATCCTGACCCAGGGCGTCGGTCAGTTCGTCGTAGTCGAAGTCGAGCAGCTTCTGGCCGTCGACGCGAATCATCGACGGGTACTCGGTCAGCTCCACGCCGTCTTTCGCGCCCATCACCTCCGCGACGACTCGGCCGATCGGGGTGTTCATCAACGTGACGCCGCACATGTTGGAGAACTCAGTGGACGATCCGAATTGCATGGTCACTGGTCCAACTCCTTGGGGATGTCGAGCCCGATCTCCTCGAGCAGGGAACGGAACTTCGCCGTGGCGGCGTCGAGGCTGTCGGCGAAGGTGACGGCCTTGTCGGCGGGCTGGGACCAGATCGGCTGCAGTGCGCGGGCGGCGTCGAGGCACCGTGGCACCCAGGTGGCCAGCCACGTGCCGAACAGTTCCTTGTTCGACTCGCCGTGCTCGGGGTCACGGGTGAGCAACCGGAACAGGTTGCGGGTGTATGCCAGGTCGCGGTCGTAGTCGTGCTCACCGGTGCCGACGATCGTGGGGGTGATGTAGTCACCGTTACCGGCCGCGATCTGCATCACCAGTTCGGTGCGGAACAGCGAACCGACCAGCTGTTCGAAGACGATGTTGGAGCCGAACAGCAGCTCACACCAGTCCGGAACGGCGGTGAGCCGCTCGACGACCTCCCGGGTGGGCTGCCATTCGGGTGCGGACTGCCAGACCGCCTTGTGCGCGTCTCCGTCGAAATCCTCGGTGGCCTCGGACAGGTCCAGGTTGAACAACGCGAGGTCCTGGGCGAAGCGCATCTTGTGGGCAGCGTTCACCGCGACGGCCGTGTTGATCATATTGGTCGGCCCGGAACGCTGGATGGACGTGAACACGTGCAGTGCCAAACCGTTCTCGGCATGCATCCACGCGCCCAGGTTGCGGGCGATGAACGTCAACCAGGGAGTGTTCCAGGCGTCGTAGACGCGGGCACGCTTGGCGTTGGAGAGACACAGTTCGACCTGGTGGACGACCTTCGAGTTGTTGCGGAAGATCGTCTGGTCCCACTCCTCGTTCGGGTCGAGGAAGGCATGCCAGTTCGACGACTTCGCGACGGTCCAGTCCTGCGGGTATCCGCCCGGTCCATTGCCGAATCCGTAGATCCAGCCCTGGGAGAGGTGGCGATCCGGGTCGGGTTGGACGTCGACGGTCACGTCCTCGTACATCGTCGACCGCTTCTTGGCCGGCGTGTAGTAGTTGAAGGTGCGGCTGCGTGAGCTGGGGAACTCCAGCGCACCGGCTTCGGAGTCGGTGAACTCGATCTTCGGAAAGCTCCGCTGCTTGGGCTCGGAGGTTGCGGTCATCTCGTTTCTCAGTTCTGTCGGGGAAAGAGGGCTGTGAATTCCTGTGGTGGGCTACTCGAAGGCGGGGCTGGTGAACTTGTCGTAGAAGATCTGATCGCTCGGGGTGTCGGTGGCCTCGAGCAGAGCGAGCGCCGCGTCGACCATCGGCGGTGGTCCGCAGAGATAGACCTCGGTCTTGCCGATGTCCGGTTCGCGGCGGCTCACGACGTCGGTGACGTTGCCTTCTTCGACGACGATCGATCCCGCCGGCTCCGGGACCATCGATTCCGACAGGCAGGCCACGAACGTGAAATCCGTGAGTCCTTCTCCGAGTCGGAGAATTTCGTCGACGTAGAACAGGTCGGCGGGCGTCCGGGCACCGTAGTAGAAGTGCACCGAGCGGGTGTTGCCCGTCTCGCTCATGTGCCGCAGGAGAGAGAGGACGGGGGCCATTCCGGCTCCGCCGCCGATCAACACGATCGGCAGGACGTGACCTTCCTTGAGGGTGAACGACCCGTAGGGACCGGTCAAGCTGATCTCGTCGCCGACCGAGATGGCATCGTCGAGCAGCCCGGCGAACTTTCCCCCCGGATACTTCTTGATGAGGAATTCGATATGGCCGGGTGTCGACTGCGTCGTTGCCATCGAGAAGGACCGATGCTCCTCGGTCCCGGGGATCTTCAGGTCCGCATACTGGCCGGGCCTGAACTCGTAGGCGGCGGGTTCGACGGGCTGCAATCGCAGCGAGACGATGTCCTTGGTCATCGACTCGATCCCGGTCACCTGGGTGCGTACATCCTGGATGGGGACGCCGCCGAGAAGTTCGTCCTCGTCGAAGTTCAGCAGCTCGATCGTGCAATCGCTGTATGCGGTTGAGCGGCAGAGCAATACCATCCCTTCGTCGACCTCGGATTCGTTGCACGCAAACGTCGAGTAGTTCTCCATCTGGATATCGCCGTCCAGGACGAACGACTTGCAGGCCGAGCACCGCCCCTCACGGCAGCCGTGCATCAGGTGGATGCCTTGCCGGAATGCGGCGTCGAGGATGTACTCGTCTTCGCCGACTTCCATCTCGATGTCGACGGGCTCGAAGTTGATACGGTGCTTGTCGGCCACGGGGGATTCTCCTGGGCTTGTGAAGTGAATGGTGTAGCGGTGGGTGGCGCCGGAAGTGGCCGCGGCGCCACCCACCGAGCCTGGATCAGGCAGGAACGGTGCCGCCGGCACGGTATGCGGCGATGTGGGCGTCGCGTTCGGCGTCGGACATCTGGTTCAAGAGCACGTTCGGGCTCTGGAAGGTGTTGCCCCGCACGTCGTCGAGGGTCCACATCTTCTTCGGGTCGTCCAGATCGAGGTGCGGCTGACCGACCAGGGTCTTGCCGTCGTCGCGGACGTAACCGAGATCGGAGACGATGTCGGCGAGGTCCTTACCGTGGTGCAGGGTCTCCCATTCACGGAACCCGGTGAGCCGTCCCATGTTCGGAGTGGCCTTCCCCTGGTACTCCTCACGGAATGCGACGGCGTCGGTCCAGTAGCAGGTTTCCGAGCAGTAGGTCCGCCACTGGTTGTCCACCTTCTCGACGACCATGTCTTCGCGGATGAGGGCCGGCACCATGCAGGTCCAGCACCGGTGCGGGTACTGGTACCCGACCTCTTCGAACGCGATCGGCTTGTTGCGACCGGGGTAGGCGAGCCGGTTGTACTCCTCCCACCACTTGCCGTACTTCGAGTACCAGCCCGGGTACTTGTGCTCGAACCACTCGAAGTCCTTGTCGGTCATGGCATCGATACGCCAGTAGTTGACCGGCCAACCGGTGGCGAAGAACCGGGCCACCTCGTGGACGTAGCCCTTGTCGGTGATGCGCTTCCACGCCTCTTCGACCAGGTCGTGCGGAATCGTCAGGCCGTACTTCTCGAGCGGGATGAGGTAGCTGCGGTAGTAGTCGTCGTAGATCCAGCGACGCCACATCTCGGCGTAGCTCTCCCGGTCCTTGCGGCGGTCCTTGGTGCCGTATTCGATGAAGGTGCCGATTGCGGCGTCGACGACGCAGTGGTTGTTCCACCACGCGTACCGCAGGTCGCGTTCGAGCAGTGGGCGATTCCGCTCGTCGGCGAGGGCCATCAGCAGGATCGAGTAGCCGTTGGAGATGTGCCGCGACTCGTCGGACTGCACCGAGTGGAAGACGGTCGGCAGCAGGTAGTCGCCGTTGGCGGCGGCTTCGTCGGGCATGGCGACGAACAGGGTGTTCGTGAACGCGGTCTCGGCGACCACGGTCAGGTAGATGTTGGCCGAGGTGATCGCGTCACCGGTGATGAACCCTTCGCCGAACTGCCGGCCGATGGTACCCGCGTAGTTGTTCGCGAACGCCTTCTCCGTCATGTCGAACCCGGCGGGGTCGATGTAGTTGTTCATGTACAGCTTCTTGAGGTTCATCTGGATCGTCGAGTGACGAACCTCGTCGATCATCTGCACCGCGAGACCGTTGTGGATTTCCGGGTTGGGCACGGCGTCGATGGCCATCGGCATCGCCCGGGCGGCCGAGATCTCGGGGAACGGAATGATCGACAGGAACAGCTTCTGCCATTCGAGCCACCGCTGCTGCACCTGGCGGAACATGTTGCCGCGGATGGCACCGTCCATGGCGCCGTACACGCGGTTGTCCTTCTCCTCCTCCATCGGGAAGTAGGACCGCATGATCTGCTTGAGAGGATCCTTCTTCGGAGCCTTCTCGAAGGTGTAGTCGGTGCCGAACCGGGTGGCCGGGGTTGCGAATGTCGGATCCCAGGACAGTTCGGTGATCTTCGCGTGGGCCTTTGTCAGGCTTTGCCTACTCAATGTGCGCCTCCTGGATCAAGAGCCGGCCGGGTGCCGGCTGTGGGGGACGGTGTGCGATTGATTCAACCGTGTGACCCAGCTCTCGACCGTCTCAGTGTGAGACGACTGTCACATCCAGGCAGGCGCTCCGCGCCCGTGAGTACTTATTAACCGCCCGTGGTTGACAAGTACTCACGGGGGGCGGGGCCGGAACACGAGTTTGCGCCACCTGGTCGGACCGTCCGGAGAGATCCGGTGAACGTGACTTCTGACGGCCGCGGGATGTCAAATTGAGACACCATCGCGCGCTGTCCTGAGGGATGCTCTCGCCGAACCGCATTCACCCGACCAGCCCCGGGTGACAGACAGGAGAAATCGATGACCAACCCCAACGGACTCACCACCGTCGCCGGTGCACCGGTACCCGACAACCAGAACAGTCTCACCGCCGGCGCGCGCGGTCCGATGCTCTTGCAGGACGTCTGGTTTCTCGAGAAACTCGCGCACTTCGACCGCGAAGTCATCCCCGAACGTCGGATGCACGCCAAAGGGTCCGCCGCCTTCGGCACCTTCCGCGTCACCCACGACATCACCGCGCACACCAGCGCCGACGTCTTCTCCGCAGTCGGCAAACAGACCGAGATCTTCCTGCGATTCTCCACCGTCGCAGGCGAGCGGGGGGCCGCCGACGCCGAGCGCGACATCCGCGGCTTCGCCGTCCGCTTCTACACCGCACAGGGCAACTGGGACGTCGTGGGCAACAACACCCCCGTCTTCTTCTTCCGCGACCCTCTCAAGTTCCCCGATCTCAACCATGCGGTCAAACGCGACCCGAAGTCCAACCTTCGTTCGGCGCAGAACAACTGGGACTTCTGGACCAATCTCCCCGAGGCCCTGCACCAGATCACCATCGTGATGTCCGACCGCGGCATCCCCGACGGGTACCGCCACATGCACGGATTCGGCTCACACACCTACTCGTTCGTCAACGACGCCGGGGAACGCTCGTGGGTGAAATTTCATTTCCGCACCCAGCAGGGCATCAAGAACCTCACCGACGAGGAAGCCGCCGTCGTCGTCGCCGGCGACCGCGAGTCGGCGCAGCGCGACCTCTTCAACGCGATCGAGGAGGGCAACTACCCGAAGTGGACCCTCTCCGTCCAGATCATGCCCGAAGCCGACGCCCAGACCTACCGCTACCATCCCTTCGACCTCACCAAGGTGTGGTCGAAGAAGGATTACCCCCTCATCGAGGTCGGTGAACTCGAACTCAATCGCAACCCGGAGAACTACCACGCCGACGTCGAACAGGCGGCGTTCTCCCCGGCGAACATCGTTCCCGGCATCGGATTCTCCCCGGACCGCATGCTCCAGGGCAGACTGTTCTCGTACGGCGACGCCGCCCGCTACCGCCTCGGCGTCAACCATCACCAGATCCCGGTCAACTGCCCGAGAGGCGCGGCGCACGTCAATTCCTTCCACCGTGACGGCGCGATGCGAGTGGACGGCAATCAGGGCAGCATCCCGAGCATCGAACCCAACTCCCACGGCCGTTTCGCCGATCAGCCCAGCTACGCCGAACCGCCGCTCGGGGTGGGTGCCGTCGCCGACCGGTTCGACTATCGGGCCGACGACGACAACTACTTCGAACAGCCCGGCAACCTCTTCCGCAGCATGAACGCCGAGCAGCAGACTGTGCTGTTCGAGAACACCGCCCGCGCGATCACCGGGGCGTCGGTCGACGTCATCGAACGCCACATCGCCAACTGCACCCAGGCCGATCCCGCCTACGGCGAAGGTGTGCGGAAGGCCTGTGAGGCGCTCGGCGCCTTGTAGATCGAGTACCCAACAGCCCGGCGGCGCGCCTTGCACGACCCTGGACTGGGAACAGGGTCTGCGCGTCGCCTGCGGGCGTGCCGTTCACCACGCGGCGGAGGTGGTGGGCGGCACGCCGTGCGCTTCGCGCCCGTGAGTACTTATTAACCGCCCGTAGTTAACAAGTACTCACGGGTGCGAAGCACATCGAGGGCGATGTCGGTGATCATGTCTTCCTGTCCGCCGACGAGGCCGCGCCGGCCGACTTCCTGGAGGATGGTGCGGACGTCGATGCCGTAGTTCTTCGAAGCGGTTTCGGCGTGCCGGAGGAAGCTGGAGTAGACGCCGGCGTAGCCGAGGGTGAGGGTTTCCCGGTCGACGCGGACGGGCCGGTCCTGCAGGGGCCGGACGAGGTCGTCGGCGGCGTCCTGCAGTGCGA
Organism: Rhodococcus sp. NCIMB 12038; assembly: GCF_002165735.1. Lineage (NCBI taxonomy): Bacteria > Bacillati > Actinomycetota > Actinomycetes > Mycobacteriales > Nocardiaceae > Rhodococcus > Rhodococcus sp. NCIMB 12038. The sequence continues at coordinate 53,147 of NZ_NHML01000013.1, read as the reverse complement.
ACAGGTCGGACCCGTGCTCCCAGTCGTGGAGGTTGGCGACGGCGATGAACGCCTCGATCGGGCAGTTGCCGGCGCCGGCGCCGTGCCCGGCGAGGGAGGCGTCGACGCGGGTGACGCCTTCTTCGACGGCGACGACACTGTTCGCGACGGACAGCGACAGGTTTTCGTGCGCGTGGATCCCGATCTGGGTGCCGGGGTCGAGGATGTCGCGGTAGGCGCGGACCCGGTCACGGACACCGTTCATGGTGAGCCGGCCACCGGAGTCGGTGACGTACACACAGTGCGCCCCATACGATTCCATCAACTTCGCCTGCTTCGCGAGGTTGTCGGCGGGGGTCATGTGGCTCATCATCAGGAACCCGGAGACGTCCATGCCGAGTTCGCGGGCCTTGGTGATGTGCTGGGCGGCGACGTCGGCCTCGGTGCAGTGGGTGGCGATCCGGATGGAGCGGACCCCGAGCTTGTGGGCCTGTTCGAGTTCGGCGATGGTGCCGATACCGGGCAGCAGCAGGGTCGTCAGGGTGGCGTGGGTGAGGTTGTCGGCGGCGGCCTCGATCCACTCCCAGTCGGTGTTGGAGCCGGGCCCGTAGTTGAGGGAGCCGCCGGCGAGACCGTCACCGTGCGCGACCTCGATGGCGTCGACACCGGCCGCGTCGAGGGCGGCGACGATCCGGCCGACGTCGGTGGGGGTGATGCGGTGCCGGACGGCGTGCATGCCGTCACGCAGGGTGACGTCCTGGATGTAGAGCTTGGTCATCGTGCGACCTCCGCGGGGATCGTGTTCTGGATGCGTCGGGCGATGGATTCCGCCGTGCGCAGGGCGGCGGAGGTCATGATGTCGAGGTTGCCGGCGTAGGCGGGCAGGTAGTGGGCGGCGCCCTCGACCTCGAGGAACACCGACACCTTGGTGGTGACCGGGCCGGCGCCACCGGGGAGCAGGGTGTGGACGGGTTCGCCGTCGGGGATCGGGGTGAACTGGACGTCCTGCTTGAGCCGGTACCCGGGGACGTACTCGGCGACGCGGGCGGCCATCTCGGTGATCGAGGCGCGGATGGCGTCGTGGTCGGCGTCGCCGATGAGGGCGAGGACGGTGTCGCGCATCAGCAGGGGTGGTTCGGCGGGGTTGAGGACGATGATCGCCTTGCCGCGGGCCGCGCCGCCGACCTGTTCGATGGCGTGCGAGGTGGTTTCCGTGAATTCGTCGATGTTCGCGCGGGTGCCGGGGCCGGCGGACTTCGACGCGATGGACGCGACGATCTCGGCGTAGGCGACCGGGGTGACGGCGGAGATGGCGGCGACCATGGGGATGGTGGCCTGCCCGCCGCACGTGACCATGTTGACGTTGTCGACGTCCCCGTCGAGGTGCTCCTCGAGGTTGACCGGCGGCACCACGTACGGGCCGATCGCGGCCGGGGTCAGGTCCACCAACTTCTTGCCGTACGGGGCGAGGGCGGCGGCGTTGGCCCGGTGGGCCCCGGCGGAGGTGGCGTCGAACACGATGTCGATGTCGGCGAAGTTGTCGAGACCGATCAGGCCCTGGACGCCGTCGGCGGTGGTCGGGACCTTCAGGCGGGCGGCGCGGGCGAGGCCGTCGGAGTTCGGGTCGATGCCGACCATGGCGCCCATCTCGAGGATGTCGGAGTTGCGCAGGACCTTGATCATCAGGTCGGTGCCGATGTTGCCGGAGCCGATGATCGCGACCTTGATCGTCTGGGTGTCGCTCATGAGTGGGTGTCCTTCGAGAAGGTGGCGGTGACGGTGCCGAGGCTGGACAGTTCGGCGCGGACGGTGGTGCCGGGTGGGGTGGGGACCATGGGGCCGAGGGCGCCGGAGAGGATGACCTGCCCGGCGCGGAGCGGTTGCCCGTAGTCGCGGGCGGTGCGGGCGAGCCAGCCCAGGGCTGTGAGCGGGTCGCCCAGGCAGGCGGCGCCGGTGCCCTCGGAGACCAGTTCGTCGCCCGAGTACAGCTGCATCACGACGTCGCGGGGTTCGAATTCGTCCAGGGTGAGCCAGTTCTCACCGAGGACGTACAACCCGGAGGAGCCGTTGTCGGCGACGGTGTCGGTGATGGTGATGTCCCAGTCGGCGATCCGGGAGTCGACGATCTCCAATGCGGCGGCGGCGCGGGCGACGGCGGCACGGATCTGGGCGTCGTCGAGGTCGCCGTCGATGAGGTCGGCGCCGAGCACGAACGCGATCTCGGCCTCGGCCTTCGGCTGCAGCAACCGGCCGCTGGGCACCTCGGGCAGGGCGGTGACGTCCATGTCGGCGAACAGCACCCCGAAGTCCGGTTGGTCCACCCCCAACTGCTGCTGCACGGCGGGCGAGGTCAACCCGATCTTGCGGCCGGTGACCGTCCCCCCGGCAGCGAGTCGCTGGTCGGTCAGCAGTTGCTGGACGGCATACGCCGCGCCGATGTCGGTGGTCCCGAGCAGGTCCCGCACGGGCGCACACGGTCGTGCGGTTGCGGCGGTGAGCCGCTCCGCGGCGGTCTGGATCGACGAATTCGGTTGGGAATCAACTACGGGGGCGGCCATCAGTTACCTCGCAATGTGGCTCTTCGGCACCGGGTTCGGGCCAGTCGGTCATGGGTTCGGAGTCTGTCGTTCTTGTGACGTGGTGTGCGTCGTTGCTTGTACTGTGCCGGGCGGAATGGGGATACTCAACGAATGAGTCCCGTAGAACGGAACACTTCTTCGGCGGGTGACGAGCCGACGTCGGTGGTCCGGCGGATATCGGATCTGCTCGCGGCGTTCGGACCCACCGACACGACGCTGGGTGTCAACGAGTTGACCCGGCGCACCGGGATCCCGAAGGCGACGGTGTCGCGGTTGGTGAAGGAGATGGAGGGCGTCGGGTTTCTCGAGCGCAGCGGCGCCAAGGTAGGGCTCGGACTGCGGCTGTTCGAACTCGGGGAACGGGCGTCGCGGCGACGTTCGGTCCGTGAGGTGGCGCTGCCGTTCCTCGCCGACCTGCGGGAAGCGACGCGGCAGACGGTGCACCTGGCGATCCTCGACGGCGCAGAGGTGGTGTACGTCGAGATCCTGCCGGGGCGGGATGCGCCGTGGCTGCCGTCCGGCGTGGGTGGGCGTCTCCCCGCACACGCGACGGGGGTGGGCAAGGCTCTGCTCGCGGGATCACCGCCCGCGGCGTTCGAGGCCGTGGTCGCGGCAGGGCTGCCGCGGGTGGGTCCGCGCACCATCACCGCACCCGGAGCGCTGGTGCGTCAGTTCCGGCGAATCGCGTCGACCGGCATCGCGTACGAGCACGAGGAGTCGGCGCCCGGCGTCGCGTGTGTCGCCAGCGCCGTCCGCGTCGACGACGGTCCACCGGTCGCCGCCGTCTCGGCGTCCGGGTGGATCGGCAAGGTCGACATCCGGCGCGTCGGGCCCGCCGTGCACACCACCGCACTGAGCATCACACGAGCACTCACCGAGGCCGGGGATCGAAGTATCGGACGGTGAGGTCCGCGCTGGAATCAGCCGGCCAGCCGCTCGAGGATCGCACCCATGGCCGCGTCGGCGTTTTCGCCGTCGAAGATGTTCTGTCCGTGGTCGGAGCCGGGCAGGAGGATCACGTCGTTGTTCTGGCCTGGTGAGTTGTCGGCGAGTTGCTGCGACACGTCGGCGACGGGTTCGTCCTCGCTCGCGATGAACAGCTTGGGCTCGTCGCCGAGGCCGTCGACGATCTTGTTGGGGGAGAGCAGCACCAACTGGTCGGGGAGTCCGGGCTGCTGCGACGCCAGTTGCAGGATCGCGTCGGCGCCCGCGCTTCCGCCCATCAGCGCGACGTCGGTGTGCCCGTCGTCGTGGAGTTTCGCGACGGCGGCCGCGATCGACTCCGGCGCGATGTTTTCCACCGCGATGACGGTGGCCCCCTGGTCGGCGATGGCCGTGGCCTGATTCTCCCAGCTGGCGGCGTCGAAGACGGCACCGTGCGCCAGCACCACCCCGTACTCGCCGTCGCCCCACTGCAGGGCGTCGCCGCCGCCGACCTCGATCTTGGTGCCGGTGGTGTCACCGTCCGTCGACGGTGAATCTTCACCGCCGGAGCAGCCCGCCACGACGACGGCGAGCAGCACCGAGAGCAGGACGAGTAGGGCCCTCATCTCTCAACCTTATCGAAGTGCGCCGCGTGTCACTTTCGCCAGAACAGGTGGTGGGTGACGCCGCTCGGGCTGGGCACGACGTCGCAGTGGAACCGGTCGAGCAGGTCGTCGGGAGATTCCCACAGTTGCGCCCCGGATCCGAGTTCGATCGGCGAGACCACCACATGCAGGGTATCGACGAGGTCGGCGTCGAGGAACTCCCGGATGGTGGTGGCCCCGCCGCCGAGCCGGACGTCCTTACCCTGCGCCGCCTCCCGCGCCTGCTCGAGGACCGTGGCCGGATCGGTGTCGACGAAGTGGAACGTGGTGTCGGAGAGCGTGAACGACGGATGGACGTGGTGGGTCAGCACGAATACCGGGGTATGGAACGGGGGTTCGTCGCCCCACCAGCCACGCCACTCGTGATCCTCCCAGGGCCCGCGGTGCGGACCGAACTTGTTACGGCCCATGATCTCGGCGCCGATATTGCGGTCGTAGTCGCGGTTGACTTCCTCTCGGCCGTGAACGACCGAGATTCCCCTCGGGTCTCACGTCCCGAGGTTCCTGTTTCACCGACAGTCGCCGCCCCGCACTTCATGTGCGGGGTGGTCTCACACCGTCTCCGCAGGCTGCCACCGCCAGTCCGACGGCCAAAATGTTCCTCGCCGCGTTCACGTCCCGGTCGTGGACGGCGCCGCATCGGCACGTCCACTCCCGCACCTCCAGCGGCATCGCCGAGGCGATCTCCCCGCACACCGAGCAGGTCTTCGACGACGGACAGAACCGATCGACCGCCACCACCCGCCGCCCGTACCAGCCGGCCTTGTACTCGAGCATCGACCGGAACTCGGACCAACCCGCATCCGAGATCGCCCGGGACAACGACCGATTCTTCACCATGTTCCGCACACTCAGATCCTCGATGGCGATCACTTGGTTTTCGCGCACCAGTCGAGTGGAGAGTTTGTGCAGATAATCGCGGCGCCGATCGGCGATCCGGCCATGGATCTTCGCGACCTTCAGTCGGGCCTTGGCTCGGTTACGCGATCCTTTCTGGTTCTTGGCCGCCGCCCGTTGCGCCTTCGCCAGCCGCGCACGGTCCGTGCGCTCGTGTCGGGGGTTGGTGATCTTCTCCCCCGTCGAGAGNGTGTACAGGCTGGTGATCCCGGCGTCGAGCCCGACCACNCGATCGGCCGGNTCGAGTTCGCTGATGGTGTCCTCGACGAGGATCGAGATGTGGTACTGATCGCGAGCATTGCGCGAGACCGTCACCTGCGACGGCACAGCCCCGTCCGGCAGCGGCCTCGACCACCGAATATCCAGGGGTTCGGACTGCTTGGCCAACCGGAGCTGCCCGCCGCGGTAGGTGAAGCAGTTCGAGTAGTAGGTCGCCGAATCCTTCGACCGGCCCTTCTTCTTGAATTGCGGGTAGCGGGACTGCTTGCGCCAGAACGTCTCGAACGCGCCCTGCAACTGTCGCAGCGATTCCTGCAACGGCCCCTTCGACGGCTCCGCCAACCACTCCGTCTCCGCGTCCCGTTTCCATCCGGTGAGCATCGTCGAGGTGTCGCTGTAGGTGATTCGCCGCTGCTCCTGCGACCANGCCCGCGTCCGCTCGGCCAACGCCCGGTTGTAGACATACCGGGTGCACCCGAACGTCCGNGCAAGCTGTTCCGCCTGCACCGCAGTCGGATAGAAACGAAACTTGAACGCCCGCTTCACCACCCTCCCCGCCATGACCCAGACACTAACCCCACGGTTCGACAAAACCAGATCGGCTATCCCGGCCCCGAAGGACCGAGTTTGCGCCGAAAGATTTACGGATCAAGTATTCGTCGAGGCCGCGGCTCCCGCCGGGGCCGGTGCGCATGTGCCAACTCGCCGTGGCACCCGCCCAGGCGAACAGGACACCGGGGTCGGCGTGACCGAACGGCCTCTCGAAGCTCTGGCCGTCACCGGCACCGAACCCGTCACGCGACACGTTGAAGTTCTGGACTCTCAGCAGCTGACTCACTCGGTTCCTCCTGCGCTCTCGACGATGGTAACGAGGAAGAGACTCCGAGGGCAGGACAAACTCATCGGCGCGGGGTCCTGGGCCCTGGTTCAGTGGACGTCGTCGGGGTGGGGCCCCGTTCTCTCGTTCCGGTCCAGCGCGGAAATCTGCGCGATCTCGGCGGCGTCGAGCGCGAAGTCGAACACGTCGATGTTCGCGCGCATCCGTTCCGGTGAAGACGATTTCGGCAGGGGTATGGTGCCGCGCTGCAGATGCCACCGCAGCACGAGCTGAGCGAGGGACACGTCGTGCCTGCGTGCGAGTTCGGTGAGTACCGGATTCTCCTGCAGCCGGCCACGGGCGAGCGGCGCCCACGCCTGGGTGTGGATGCCCAGACTCCGATGCAGTTCCACCATCGACTGCTGGGGAAGCAGTGGATGTATTTCGATCTGGTTCACCATCGGACGCCCGGCGGCGACCTCGAGCAACCGGTCCAGGTGATCGGCCTGGAAGTTCGAGACTCCGATCGCCCGGACCAGGCCGGCGGCGTGGAGTTGTTCGAGTGCCCGCCACGTGTCGAGGTACGCGCCACGAGCGGGGGCCGGCCAGTGGATCAGGCACAGGTCCACATGATCCAGACCGAGGCGGGCGACGCTCTTCTCGACGGCGTCCAGGGTCGACTGGTAACCCTGGTCTTCGTTGGAGACCTTGGTGGTCACGAACAGTTCCTCGCGGGGCACACCGGAATCGGTCAGGGCGCGGCCGAGGGAGCGCTCGTTGCCGTACATCGGAGCGGTGTCGAAGGCCCGGTACCCGGCCTCCAGTGCGTGCCGGACGGTCGCGTCCATGGCGTCGTCGGGAATCTGAAACACCCCGAATCCGATGGCGGGCATCACGACCCCGTTACTCAGGGTGACCGACGGAATCGTCGTTGCCTCGGTCATGTGATCGAGTACCCGCCGTCGACGGGCAGCACGACGCCGGTGACGTAGCGGGCGGCGTCGGAGACGAGGAAGAGTACGACGTCGGCGACGTCGTCGCCGTCGGCGAACCGCTGCAACGGAATCCGGCTCAGCTTCTGGGCACGGAACTCCTTCTGGCCGAGAACCTCCGCGGTCATCGGAGTCTCGATGTAGCCCGGCGCGATCGTGTTCACGCGCACGCCCTGCGGTCCGACTTCGACCGCCAGTCCCTTGCCGAGTTGGGTGAGCGCGGCCTTGGTCGCGCCGTAGGGCACGATGCCGGGCACCGCGCGGTCGGCGGACAGCGAAGCGATGTTGACGACACTGCCGCCCGACGCGATCAGCGATTTCATCGCCTGCCGGGTCAGCCGGTACACGGCCGACAGGTTCACGTCGACCAGCCGCTGCCAGCCGTCCTCCTCCACGTCGATCGCGGGCGTCCGCAGCTGGATGCCTGCCGCGTTGATCAGAATGTCGAGACTCCCGGCCACCTGCTGGGCGAGGTCGACGGCGGATGCACTGAAGGCTGGATCGGTGAGATCCCCACACAGCCCGTGCCCGCCGATCCCGTCCATGACCTCGGTGATCTTCGGGTCGGCGTCGACGCCCACCACCACGACGCCCTGCGCCGCGAGCGCCCTGGCGATTGCGGATCCGATTCCCCCGGCCGCGCCGGTGACGATGGCGGCCTTGCCGCACAGCGTCGTCACCCCGCTGCCCTGTGTTGTTGCGCCCACGTCGTGGCTCCCTTCCGATGCCGCGCGGCGAGGTGGCCATAGGGGCCCTGCAACGCGCTAGAAAATGCTTTCATTCCGAAATCTCATCCATATTCGGTCTGGACCTTGATATTCATCAGCGTATATGGTGAGTTTCACTTCAGCAAGAAAACGATTTCAGGAGTTTGCATGGCCTCGATCGCCCTTCCCACTTCCGACGGCTCCACCCACACACTCGCGTTCGGCGAGCCCGCCCGGCTGGACACCCGGTCCGCGGCGCCGACCAGCAGGGCGGTGTACGCGGCCTCGCACGTGGTCGCCGATCCACTGCGCGCGTCCGCCGAGAACGCCGCGGACCAGATCGACTGGGACGCCACCCTGCAACTGCGCCACGACCTGTGGTCGCTGGGACTCGGGGTGGCCGAGTCGATGGACACCGCGCAGCGCGGCATGGGGCTCGACTGGGCCGGCGCCCGCGAACTCGCGGTCCGCACCCTGACCGCCGCGAAGTCGGTCGGCGGCCGGGTCGTCGTCGGTGTTGCCACCGATCAGTTGAAGACGGATTCGCCCACGCTGGAGGAGATCCGCGACGCCTACCTCGAGCAGGTCGAGGCGATCGAGTCCGCCGGCGGCGAGGTGGTGCTGATGGCCAGCAGGCACCTCGCCCGGGCAGCGAGCGGCCCCGACGACTACCTCTCCGTCTACGACGCGGTGCTGTCGGCGGCCACCCGGCCGGTCGTATTACATTGGCTGGGTTCGGTGTTCGATCCCGCACTCGACGGCTACTGGGGATTCTCCGATCCCACCGCGGCGATGGACACCGTCCTGCAGATCATCGACAACCACCGCGAACGGGTGCGCGGCATCAAGGTGTCGCTGCTCGACCCGGCGCTCGAGATCGCCCTGCGGCGGCGGATGCCCGACGGTGTGCGGGTGTTCACCGGCGACGACTACAACTACGTCGACCTGATCGCCGGCGACGGCACCCACACCAGTGACGCGCTCCTCGGGGCGTTCGCCGCGCTCGGACCGTTCGCCTCCGCCGCGTTCGCCCGCCTCGACGACGGCGACGAGCAGGGCTTCCGGAACATCCTCGGCCCCACCGAAACCCTGAGCCGGCTGCTGTTCGCCGCACCGACGCAGTACTACAAGGTCGGCGTGGCCTGGCTGGCGTACCTGGGCGGCAAGCAGGACCATTTCCGGATGATCGGCGGCTTCGAAACCGGCCGCAGCCTGACGCATCTCGCCGAACTGGTCCGCGCCGCCGACGCGATCGGCCTGTTCACCGATCCCGATTTCACCGCCGCACGCGCCTCGGCGTACTTCGCGGTGCACGGGATCCGCTGACATGGACCTCTCGCGGTGCAGCCTCAACTCCGTCACGATCAAGGGATCGGGATTCACGGAAGTCGCCGACCTCGCCGAGAAGTGGGGGTTCGGCGGCGTCGGCCTGTGGCGGGACGTGCTCGAGAACCTGGACCTGACCGCGGCGGCCACCCGGCTGCGGCAGTCGGGGCTGCGGGTCAGCAGCATCTGCCGCGGCGGGATGTTCCCGCAACCGACCGCTTCGCTGCGGCGAAAAGCCATGGACGACAACCGGCTTGCCGTCGACCAGGCGCACGCCCTGGACGCGGACTGCCTGTACCTGGTGTGCGGCGCCGCGTACGGTGACCTCGCCGGCGCCCGCCTGCAGGTCCGGGACGGCATCGCCGAACTCGAGCCCTACGCGCGAGCGGCAGGCGTGCGGCTCGCTGTCGAACCGATGCACCCGATGATGGCGTCGAGCCGATCCGTCATCACGTCGCTGCAGGAGGCGAACGATCTGGTCGAGTCCATCGACTCCGACCTAGTCGGCATCGGGATCGACTCGTATCACGTGTGGTGGGACGCGGCGCTGGCGGAACAGATCGCCCGGGCCGGCGACAAGCTGTTCTCCGTCCAGCTCGCCGACTGGGTCACCCCCATCCACGGGGAGTTGAGCAGCCGAGGCATGCCCGGCGAGGGCTGCATCGACATGACCGGTTTCGTCGCCCAGTGCGAGCGCGCCGGCTATCGGGGACTCGTAGAGGTCGAAGTCCTCAGCGACCGGTGGTGGGCCGAGACCGCGCTGGTCGCCACCGAGGCCGCCGCCGAGGGCCTGGCCCGCATCTGAGTTCATCCACTCTGCCAAGCGGGTTGCCGTTCAGCCCTCCGCGTCGTCGCCCGGGGTGTTCGGCGTGCTCTCGAGGAGTCGTTCGAGGTAGTTGAGGTCCTGCCGGAGCAGCGCGATGGCCCGTGCGGGTCCTTCGAGCCCGGTCGGGGTGGACTCTTCGTGAACGACGGCGCGCAGAGCCATGTCCGCGAGTTGAGCGGCGACGGCGCGGTCGTCGTCCTCCTTCCCCGGCTGGTGCCACCAGGCGATCCAGTTGAGCATGCCGATGATGCCGAGTGCCGACGTCCGCGGATCGACCGGACGCATCTCGCCGGCTTTGATGCCGTCTTCGATCACGGTGATGAATTCCTTCAGCACGTGCCGTCGGCTCTGCTGGTACCTTCGCGCGATGTCTTCCGGAAGTTCCGCTTCGGACCGGATGATCAGCCTGAACCGGTCGGGGTTCTCCCCTTGGTGCATGGCGATGGCGACCGCCATTTCGCGCAGTTTCTCGGTGGGGCCGAGTTCGGTGCGCTCGTTGATCTCGTGCAGCAGGGCAGCGGGAGTTTCGGTGCTCTCGCTGACGAGCCGGGAGAGCAGTTCATCCTTGTTGGCCACGTAGTGATAGAGGGCGGGCCGGGTCAGACCGGTGGCGTCGGCGATGTCCTGCAGGGTGGTGCTGGCGAATCCCCGCTCGGCGAACAGGCGGGTGGCCTGCTCCATGATCTGCTTCTCGACCAGCTCGCGCCGGGGATTGCGACCGGCGGCGCTGTCCTCGGTGGGCTGCGCTGCCGGGCCGGCCGTTGCCTTGCCGCGGCCTCGCCGACCGGGCGTGGCCTGCTCACGTGTCATGTCCGAAGGATAGTGCGAGCCGGATGCGGTCCGCGCAGTCATGCCGGTGCCCGGGTGCCGGACATGACCGGCTCGGGTTCGGTGGATGCCGGTTCGGTGAAGAACGCGAGGTGCGCTCGTGCGCTCGCCAGGCCGGCCGCCACATCGGCCCGGTAAGTAGTGGGGGCCTCGACGACGATGGTCGCCGGAGTGGCCCGCAGCAGCCGTTCGGCGAGGTCGAGACGGTTCAGCACGGCGGCGCGGGAGTCCGGTCCGGTGAGCCAGAGGGCCTCCGCCTGCGGTGCGTTGTCGACGACGGCGTCGGCCTCCGCGTCCCAGGCGGAGGCGCACGCGACAGCGACAGCCGCCGTCGTGGATGCTCCGCGCAGGGCTGCCGGCGCGATCCGAGTGGCGAAGTTCGCGCCGTGGTGGGCCAGTGGTTGCGCGAGGATCCAGTCCGTGATGTCGGTGGGGGCGACGGTGTCGGCGGGCAGGCTCGCGTAGCTCGCGAGGCCCTGGGACACGACCGCCGGCGCGGATTCGGCGAACCGGTCCAGCCCGACCTTTCCCGCCCGGGTCATGTACGCGATCATCAGCTGGTCGACGGGCAGGTCCATGCGCTGCGGGAACGATTCCCACCAGAGTTCGCTGCGGTGGGCGATCTGCTGGAGGTGTTCGACGGCGGGGCGGCGGACCCGCTCGTATTCGGTCAGGGCATCGTCGAGCTTCGCCGCGCTCGTCAGGGCGCGGTCGAGCGCGATGGCGTCCTCCATCGCGAGTTTGGTGCCGGATCCGATCGAGTAGTGCGCGGTATGGGCGGCGTCGCCGAGGAGCACGACATTGCCGCTGTGCCAGCGCGTGCAGCCGACGGTGCGGAACCGCATCCACTTCGTGCGGTTTCCGATGAGCCGATGATGCTGCAGGGTCTCCGCGAACGCGTCCTGGAGGTACTGCAATGAGACCTCGTCGCTGTCCTGGGGTGCGGTGCGATCGGTGGAGACGTCGAATCCGGCTCGCCGCCAGGTGGCTTCATCGGTTTCGATGAGAAAGGTGCTGCGGTCCGGAGCGTACGGGTAGGCGTGGGCGACGAACGTGCCGTGTTCGGTGGTGACCGGGACGAAGATGGCACTGGGGAGAGCGAAGTCGGTTCCGCACCACAGATACAGTCCGGCGCCGGTGTCGATTCGGGGTTCGAACTCGTCGGTGAGCCGCGCGCGGGTGGCACTGTTGATCCCGTCCGCCGCGATGACGAGGTCCGCGTCGAGGTCCGCGGCTTCGCGCCGTTCGCCGAAGCGCAGGTGCACACCGGCGTCCTGGGCGTGCTGTTGCAGCACCGCGAGCAGCGTCGTGCGCGCGATCGCGAGGAGATCACCGTGGGCGAGCCGGGCGACCTCGCTCCCGACCTGCATCGACATCTCGTGCGGGTGAGCGGCAGCCACGATCGCGTCCAGCGAGTCGGCGTCGGCGTCGCGGAGGTTGCGCTGGGTTCGGGAGGCCAGACCGACACCGAATCCGAATGTCGTGTCCGGGGAACTCTGTTCGTAGACGGTCACTTCGGCGTCCGGGTGGCTGCGCTTGAGCAGTCTCGCGGCGTAGAGACCGCCGGGGCCGCCGCCGATCACTGCGACTCGCTCGAGGTTCATGGGCTGACTCCAGTCTGTGTGACGTTTGTGTTGATTATTCTACGCATATGTCGATTGGTCAATCCGGCAGCGGCGAAAGAGAGTGAACGACTTTCGGGGCACACCTGTGCAGGCATGCCCCGAAAGTGGTGATGCGCAGTCGATTTACGCTGCGCGCCCTACACGACTGCGCGGGGCGCGTCCGCCTCGGCGAGGAGTTTCGCCGCGATATCGGCACGCAACCGCTTCTTGTCGATCTTGTTCACGTTCGTGTGAGGCAGGGAGGGCACCCACTCCAGCCGTTCCGGCCACTTGAACTTGGCCACGCCGAGTTTCGCGAGGTGCTCCTGAATCTCGTTGAGCGGCAAATCTTCCCCGTCCCTCGCGATCAGATACGCACACGTCTTCTCGCCGAGGCGGGGATCGGGCATGGCGACGACCGCGACATCCGCGATGCCGGGGTGCTCGAGGAGGAGTAGTTCGACTTCCTCGGCGTTGACCTTCTCACCGCCCCGGTTGATGAGGTCCTTGATGCGGCCCTCGATCGACACGTACCGCTCGCCGTCGATGACGGTGATCGCAGCGAGATCTCCGGTGCGGTAGAAGCCGTCGGGGGTGAAGGCGGCCGCGTTGTGCTCGGTCGCGTCGAAATAGCCGGGAATGGTGTACGGCCCGCGGCAACACAATTCACCTACCTCACCGTCGGCGAGTTCGCTCTCGCCGCCGGGTTCGAGGATGCGAATTTCGTCGTCGGAGGCGATCGGTGTGCCCACCGTGGCCAGGCGGGCCCGCGCGGGGGAGTCGAGCGGGGTCACCGTGAACAGCCCCTCGGACATCCCGAACAACTGGCCCGCCCAATGCCCGGCCCCGTCGTCGACGCGGTCGAACAATTCGGCGGAGACCTTGGCGCCGGACAGGACGACGCGGCGCAGCGTTTCCCGTGCCTTGTCGAAGTCCGGGCCCAGCACCGCCTGGTAGTGGCCGTGTCCGATGAGGACTTCGGTCGCCTGCGCCTTCGCCATCAACTCGAAGGCCGTCGGCGCATCGGCGGTGGCGAGCACCAGGCAGGCCCCGACCGAGTGCGCCGCGTGCAGCCCGCACGAGATTCCGGCGTTGTGGATGATCGGGATCAGGTGCGCCACCCGGCTGTCCTGGTCCCACCCGAGCCGTTGCGCGTACATCCGGGCGTTGTTCCAGTACTCGGCGTGGATGCGTGGAATGACCTTGGGGACGCCGGTGGTGCCGCCGGACAGCTGGAACGCGGCGACGTCGAGCGGATCGATCTGCGCCTCGATCTCCTCGACGGCGGCCCGGGCGGCACCGGGATCGGTGCCGGCCCCGAGGTCCTCGAGTCGAACCACGTCCGGCTCGCCGGTGCCCGCCCCGCCTCCGACGGTGATGACGTGCCGGATGCTGGGATGGTCGTCGGCGTGCTCGCGGGCGAATTCGACGAGGTCGAACGTGGGCAGTCCGGCCTCGACGAGGTGGGCGACGGCGCCGACCGTGCGGCTGACGTGCCCGATCTCGTGCATGCGGTGCGCGGCCAGCGTCGCGACGGGGACGAGCCCGGCCTTGATGCACCCGTACCACGCGAGGACCGTCTCGAGCCGGTTGGTCAGCTGGAAGATCACCGGATCGAGTCGGCGGAGTCCGAGCCCGATCAGTCCGGCCGCGATCTCGTCGGTGCGCCTGTCCAACTCGGCGTAGCTCATCGAGCCTTCCGCGCTGATCACCGCAGGCCGATCCGGGAACCGGATGGCGACCTGGTGCAGCCGCCGCCCGGTCGGGTGCTCGCTCCACGCCCCGCTGTCGCGATAGCGGGAGGCCCGGTCGTCGGGGAACGTGACGAGGCGTCCGCCCCAATCCGAGAATGTCACCGCTGCCCTCCTTCCCTCCATTGTGCGATTACCCGGAAAAATGCGAGTGCCCGGACAGTCACCGCTCCGCCGCCGCGGGCAGGAGCCGGGCCACATCGAGGGCGTGATCGGGGTGATCGGCGGGCACGATGCCCGAATAGACGGCAGTCCAGCAACCGGGGCAGCACAACTGCCGGAAGACGACGGGGGTGTCCACGTACTCGGCCGGATCGGACGTGACCTGCGGTCCGGCCGTCGACGACGGGCCCTCGAACCGCGCCAGATCGAGGGAGGTGCTGTTCTTCTCGTCGGCGAGGAGGCGTCCGCACTGGGCGCACGCGATCACCCGGGTGTCTCCGACGGTGACCTCGGCGAGGTTGTCGTCGAGCCTGCGCGCCCCGGCGAGGTCGACCACGGGGGCATCCGACGGGGTTCCGCCGGAGCGATCCCGGCGCTCCGTGCGCATCTCGTCCCGCCGATGCGAGGTACGGACCTCATCGGCGTCACCGTCGGCGAGAACGACACCGTAGACGGTCTCGGCACCGTGCTCGGTGACCTTGCCCTCGCGGACGTCGGCGGCCACCGCGGCCGGATCGCGCAGCAGGGGATCACCGTATCCGCCGCCGCCCTGCCAGTGCATGTAGAGCACTTCGCCTGGGGCAACGTAGCTTTCGGCGTAGCAGGCGCCGAATTCGCGACCGCCGCCGAGGTCGTCCAGCGAGCCCGGGATGCGACCGGCGGCGAATTGCTCGACCACGCCGGTGTCACGGGCGAGGACTTCCACCCCGGTGTTGCCGGGGTAACCGCCTGCGAGTCCGTTGTTCTGGGCGACGGCCTTGCCCGCGGACGCCAGGACCAGGCCCATCGGCAGGCTGGTGCCGTACGGGGTGACGGCGATCGAGGCGCTGACACCGCCACGCTGGCGTCCCGGCCCGCCGGAGTCGGGTTCCTCCCGGCGCCACAGCGTCAGCAGCGGGTAGAGGAATTCGGTCATCTCGGTGTCCGGGATCCGGCCCATCGGGATGCAGAACAGGCCACCGGTGTCCATGCCGTCGGCGGTCGGGCGGGCGCCGTATCCACCGGACATGGGTTCCATCATGATGTTCAGGAACGGCACCGACTGCTCGGGCCGCTCGTCGAGACCGGCGATCACCGCGGTGTCCCACGTGCCGCAGCACGCGGCCTGCACGCTCTTGCCGAGATCGACGGAACGGTCGAGCATCTGGGACAGGCATTCGGCGATCAGCGTCCCGGTCAGCCAGGCCGGGCCGATCGGTCCGCGGCTGACCGCGGCGGGGAACGTGGCGTTGTTGATCGTGCCCTCCTCGGAGACCAGATCGAAGCAGCGCATCAGCCCGCCGGCAGACCAGGGGATGTCGCCGGCAAGGATCGGCAGGAGGGCCAGCATCACGCCGCCGCGCATCCCGGCGTACGTGCAGTTGATGACGCCGGTCTGCGGATCGGTGCCGGTGAAGTCGAACGTGAGATGGTCCGCGGTCTTCGTCATCGCCACGGTGATCTTGTGGATTCCGCGGTCACCGGTGTGGGACTGGTCCTGGTAGCCGGTGGCCTTCCAGGTGCCGTCCGGCAGCGACTCGAGTTTGCCGCGCAGGCGCCCCTCGGCGTCCGCCATCATCCGCTTCATCACGGCCTTGACGGTGTCGGCACCGTACTGCTCGATCACCGCGAGCAGACGGTTGCGGCCGACGGTGTTGGCGCCGATCTTCGCGCGCAGGTCGAGCCCGACGAGCATCGGTACCCGCGACCGCCGCACCCAGGCGTCGGCGACGTCGCGCTGCAATTCGTAGTCCCGGACCACCTTGATCGGCGGGGTGGGCAACGACTCGGAGAAGACGTCCTTCGCCGACGGGTCGAACGAGCCGAGCCCGGACCCGCCGAGGTCGGGTTCGTGGCAGATGGCGCTGGTCCACCCGAACAGCTTGCCGTCGTAGAAGACCGGCTGGTAGACGATCACGTCGCTCTGGTGCAGGCCGCCTCCGACCCACGGGTCGTTGCACAGGAACATGTCGCCCTCGGTGATGCCCGGGTTGGTGGCCCGGTGCCGGAGGGTCCAGTAGATCGCGAGATCGACGGCGCCGACGAGCATCGTGTTGTACAGACCGACCTGAACTTCCTGGCCGATCTCGTCGCTGATCGCGAAGTCGAAGTCGTTCGCGTCGGTGACGATCGGGGAGCCGGACATCCGCTTGAGGGCCTCGCCCATCTCGTCGGTGACCGACCACAGCCGGTGCCGGATGACCTCGTAGGTCAGCGGGTCGAGTTCGTCGATCTGCTCCTGGGTGACGCTGTGGACGGGCAGCGACGGCGGCAGCGAGCGCGAGAGTTCGTCGGGGTCGATCGGTCGGCTCGAGAAAATTTCGGCGCCGGGGATTTGCATGGTCATCTTCGGGTGCTCCTACTGGGCGACGATGTTGAGGTTGCCGAGGCGGTCGACGGTGCCGGTGGTCTCGTGCGGGACGACGACCGTCGTGGTGGGGACCTCGACGATCGCGGGGCCCTGGAGGACGTGTCCGGCAAGCAGTTTGCTGTAGTCGTAGACGTCGGTGTCGGTGTAGCCGATCCGCCCGTCCAGGCACACCTTGCGGGTGCCGATCTTCGCGGCGGACGCGTCGGCCGAGTCCGCGGATTTCAGTTCGGGCAGGGTGGGGGAGAACGGCAGGACGCCGGTGACGCGCACACGGTAGGTGATCGCCTGAATCCCGGCCTCCCGGAATCCGCTGTCCTGTCCGTAGAGTTCGGCGTAGCGCTGCTCGAAGAGGTCCGATGCCCGGGCGACGCCCACGGCGTCGAGGCTTCCGGCCGGGACCGGGGTCGCCACCTCCGCCAGCTGCATGGTGTAGCGCATGTCGATCTCCCGCTCGACCTCCACCGCGGTGAACTTCAGCCCCTGCCGGTCGAGTGCTTCCCGCACCTGTCGCTCGAGCTGGTCGAAGTTGCGTTCGGCCCGGACGGGATCGAGCGGCATCGCGGCCGGGTCGGACAGCTCGGCGGCCAGCACGATGTTCGACGACGCCAGACCGTACGCGGAGAACGCGGAGGCCACCTGGCCGAGCGGGACGACGACCTCGCGGACCCCGACCTCGCGGGCGTAGGCGGCGCAGTGCGCGGGGCCGGCACCGCCGAACGCGTAGAGCACGAAGTCGCGCGGGTCGTGTCCGGCCTCGACCACGGTCTTGCGGAGCAGGTCACCGGTCTGCGCGTTCTGCACCGCATAGATCGCGGCGGCGGCGTCCTCGATCGACAGGCCAAGGGGTTCGGCGATCCTGGTGCGGATCGCCTCCCGCGCGAGTTCCTTGTCCAGTGGTTTGCGGCCACCGAGCAGGCCGCGTTCCGGCAGGATCCCGAGCACCAGGTTCGCGTCGGCGTTGGTCGGTTCGGTGCCGCCCTGCCCGTAGCAGGCGGGCCCGGGCACGGCCTGCGCGCTGTGCGGGCCGATCTGCAAATTGCCGCCCTGGTCGACCCAGGCGATCGCGCCGCCGCCGGATCCGATGGCGTGCACCTCGAGGGTGGGGACGTTGATCGGGTGATGGTTGATGATCGTGCTGGACGCGCGCACGGGCTCACCGTCGACGACGAGTCCGACGAGGAAGGTGGTGCCGCCGACGTCGGTGGCGATGATGTTGCGGTGCCCGAGCTGGGTGCCGAGCGACACCGCTCCGACGACGCCGCCGGTGAGCACCGATCCGACGGTGCTGATCGCGTTCTTCGGCGCCTCGGCGGCGGCGACGGCGCCGCCGTTACTCTGCATCACCAGCAGCGGTCCGGCGAGTTTCCGGTCACGCAGCTTCGACTCCAGTTCACCGAGGTAGTCCCGCAACCCGGGACCGATCTGGGTGCTCATGATGGTCGTGGCGTTGCGGGCGAACTCACGGATACGCGGGCTCACCTCACTCGACAGGGATACGAACATCGTCGGGTCGATCTCGTGGACGAGTTCGCGGATCCGCTGCTCGTGCGCCGGGTTGCGGAACGACCAGAGCAGTGAGACGGCGATGCCCGACACCCCGTCGTCGACGAGGGCGTGAATCGCCTCGCGGGCGGAATCCTCGTCCAGCGCCACGACGACGTTGCCGTCGCGGTCCAGCCGCTCGGTCACCTCGAGGGCATGCTTCTTCGGTACCAGTCCGTGAGACTTGCTCTGCCCCATCACGTTCTGCAGCTGCTCCGGTGAGCTACCCAGGTACCGGCCCTCGACGTTCATGATGTAGATCGAGTCGCGATGCCCCTTGGTGGTGAGGAACCCGACCGGCGGCACGTTTCCCATGACCAGAGCGTTCAGCGAGGACGTGGTGCCGTGCGCGATGTGGTGCGTGTTCGCCAGCATCTCCTCGACCGGACACCCCAGTTGCTCGGCGAGCACGTCGAGGACGTCGATCACGCCCTGCGAATAGTCCGGCGGGGTCGAGGGAGCCTTCGCGGCGAGAACAGTGCCGGCATTGTCGTCCAATACCGCATCCGTGAACGTGCCACCGACGTCCACTCCGATCACATATGCCATTACCTCTGCGCTCCTTCGAAATGAGGTGGAAGTTCTCGACCGGTGCGAGGTCGTCCTCCAACACCGTCTTACGTCAATGTCGAGTATTCGACGTGTCTGATGACATGTCAAGAGTGGACTGTGAAGACAGTCACGTACCGGGCGCCGCTTACCGGCCTGGACGTGGGGGCTTGACGAATTGTCGTGAACGTCGAATACTCGGCATGAGCGTAAATTAACGCATGCCGGGGTGCTCACTCCCCCGCTTCGCGACAATTCGACATCAGAAGGGCACACCATGGGCATTCATCGCATCGGACTCGTCGTCCCGAGTTCCAATGTGACCGTCGAGACGGAGATGCCGGCGCTGCTCGGTCAGCACGCCGACGCACAGTTCTCGTTCCACTCCAGCCGGATGCGCATGCAGGCCGTCTCACCCGAACAACTGCGGGCGATGAACGCCCAGCGTGAGCGCTGCATCCTCGAACTCGGCGACGCCGGGGTCGACGCCATCCTCTACGCCTGCCTGGTCGCCCTGATGTCGGTCGGTCCGGGTGAGCATCAACGCGTCGAAGGGCTGGTCGCCGAACAACTGGCCACCGGCGGCTCCGAGGCGGCGGTCCGGTCGAGTGCCGGCGCGCTGATCGAAGCGCTCCGGGCGATCGGGGCGCGGCGCATCGCCCTCGTCACCCCGTACCTGCGCCCCCTCGCGGAGCAGGTCGTCGCGTACATCGAGGCCGAGGGCATCCAGGTCCACGATTGGCGCGCGCTCGAGGTCGCCGACAACGCCGAGGTCGGATGCATCCCTGGGGACCGGGTGATGGACGCCGCCCGATCCCTCGACCTGCAGGGCGTGGACGCACTCGTGATCTCCGCCTGCGTGCAGATGCCGTCGCTTCCCCTGGTGCAGGCCGCCGAGGACGAGTTCGGGTTGCCCGTCCTCTCCGCCGCCACCGCCGGCGCCTACAGCCTGCTGCGCGCCCTCGACCTCCCCGTCGACATCCCCGGGGCCGGCAGCCTGCTCCGCGCCGACGCACCGGCCGCCGCCCGTCAGTAACCCCGAACCCCTTGGAGTTCACCATGTCCGAACTGCAGCACACCGTCAAAGGCGTCGATCACGTCGCCTACCCGACCTTCGATCCGGCCGGCACCGTCAAGTTCTACCGCGACGTGCTCGGGTTCCCGGTCGTGCATTCGATCTGCGCGGCCGGGTGGGGGCCGGAGAAACACCCCGACTTCATCCACTTCTTCTTCGACATCGGCAACGACGACCGGCTGGCCTTCTTCTACTACTTCGGTCTCGAACCCTTCGACGGCGGACCGCAGGGCGACTCGTACTCCCGCTTCGCCGAGGACGTGCCGATCTTCTTCATCCGCTCCCGGCACCTCGCCATCCACGTCGACAACGAGGACGACCTGATGGAATACCGCCGCCGCCTCGACGGCAGCGCGTGGCCGGTGGAGATGCAGATCCAGCACGAGACGATCGAGTCGATCTACACCCACGACCCCAACGGCTACATGATCGAGATCACCCGGGCGCTGCGCCCGGTCACCCCGCAGGAAGACCTCGACGCCAACCTCACCATCGACGCCCTCGTCGACGTGGTGACCGGGCCCGACCCCAGCATGGACGCCCTGCTGACCCGCAAGGCCGAACTGATCACCGAACGTGCCGCCGCCTGGCAGCAGCAACAGGAATCGAAGGAGATGGCGACCCGATGACCACCGTGTTCGTCCTCGACGTCCCCGAGAACACCGCGGTCGCGGAGGTCGCCGGCCGTGATCCGGCGGTCACCGTCGACCACGTCGGACCCTACTTCCGGATCGTGTCCGACTCCGACATCGTCATCGACCGGCGGGCCACCGACTGCCGTCACGCCGTCTGGTACAGCAGCGTCGCCGGACTCGCGCAGTCCCGGATCACCCAGTGGGACAAGGACGCCATGCGGATCGAGCCGCGATGAGCACGGACACCCGGCGGCTCGGCGCCGGCCGGTACATCGACGCCGCGCAGGCACCGGACAGCACCGTCACGTCGGTGCACGAACTCGCGACCGCGGACGGGGCGAAGGTCACCGGTGTGCTGCGGGTCGTCCCCGGCGCCCGCACCGTCGTCGCGCTCATGCACCCCCGCCAGGACCTGACGCACCACGTACTGGTGCCCGAACTGCTCGCCCGCGGCCACGCGGTGTGGACGCAGGGCACCCGCTCGGTCAACAACGACGTCGCCCTGGTGCACGAGCAGGCCCTGCTCGATGCCGCGGCCGGCCAGGTCTTCCTGCGCGAGAGGGGTTTCGAGCACGTCGTCACCCTGGGGCACTCGGGCGGCGGCATCCTGTTCGCGTTCTATCACCAGCAGGCCGGTCTGCCCGCGGCGGAGCGGTTGACCCACACCCCCGCCGGACGACCGATCGATCTGGCCGGGGCGCAGATGCCGCTGCCCGACGGCGCGGTGTTCATGGCCCCGCACCCCGGGCAGGGCGCCCTGCTGCTCCGGTTGATCGACCCGTCCGTCGTCGACGAATCCGATCCGTTGACGGCCGATCCCGAGCTGAATCCGTTCGATCCGGCCAACGGATTCGCCGAACCCCCGCACAGTTCGGCGTATGCACCCGAGTTCGTCACCCGCTACCGGGCAGCGCAACACGACCGCGTCGCCCGCCTCGACGAGATCGCCCGGCAACGCGTCGCAGAGGCCGCCGCCGCGCGTCGCCGGTACAAGCGCACCGGCGAACCCGCCGACCGCCGCGCCGCCCTCGTGCCCCGCGTCCTCACGGTCTACCGCACCGACGCGGACCTGCGGTTCACCGATCTGTCGCTGAGCCCCAACGAGCGCCCGTACGGGTCGCTGTTCGGCAGGCGGCCGGATCTGACCAACTACGGACTCGTCGGCTTCGGCCGCTTCGCCACCCCCGATGCCTGGCTGTCGACGTGGTCCGGGCTGAGCACCAACGCCGACTTCCTGCGCTGCGCGCCCGCCGTGACCGCCCCGGCCCTGTTCGTCGAACTCACCGGCGACCAGGCCTGCTTCCCCGAAGACGCCAAGACCATGTGCGATGCCCTCGGGTCGACGGACAAGACCCACGTCCGCGTCGCCGGCACCCACTTCGGCGGACCCATCGCCGAGGGCGCACCCACCGGGGCCGCCCTCGCCGCGGCCGACATCGGTGCCTGGCTGTCCGACCGATTCTCCTGACCCCCTTTACCTCCGGGCACCCGATACCGCGTCGCGGTCGTCGGGTGTCCGGTCGAGCGGAGTACACATGACTGCCCGCCCCACCACTGCCCCCGTCATCGGTCTCTGCCTGATGGCCCTCGTTCTCGAGGGATACGACCTGCTGATGTACGGCACCGTCGTTCCCTCCCTCCTTTCCTACGCGCCCTGGCAACTCGACGCCACCGACGTCGGCATGCTCGGCTCGCTCACCGGCGTGGGCATGCTGATCGGCGCGCTGGTGGCCGCCGGCGTCGCCGACCGATGGGGCCGCCGCCGCACCCTCGTCGCCGCGGTCCTGGTGTTCTCGGCCGCGATGGGTGTGTGCGCACTCGCGCCCACCCCGGCGGTGTTCGGGGTCGGCCGGATGGCGGTGGGAATCGGCGCCGGCGTCCTCATGCCGACCGCAGCCGCCACCCTGATCGAGTTCTCCCACAGTCGAACCCGGGCACGCTCGGTCGCGATGGGATTCGTCGGCACCAGCATCGGCGGAATTCTGGCGGGTGTGCCGTCGCTGTGGCTCGTGCCCACGTTCGGTTTCCGGGCGATGTTCGTGGCCGGGCTGGTTCCGGCGCTGCTGTTCCTGCCGCTGATGCTCCGGTACCTCCCCGAATCACCCGCATACCTGACCTCCCGTGGCCGCACCACCGAGGCCACGGCGATCGCCGCACGGTACGGGCTCGAAGCCGAGCCCACCACCGCGACCGCCCCGCACCCCGAGCGCGGACTGCGTGCCCTGTTCGGCAGCGGGCGGACGACCGCGACAGTGCTGTTCTGGGGCATGACCCTGGTGTGCCTGCTGGTGCTGTTCGGTGTCGCGACGTGGCTGCCCGCCCTGATGAAGTCGGCCGGATATCCACTCGGGGCCGCGCTGTCCTTCCTGCTGACACTGAACGTCGGCGGCGCAGTCGGAGCCCTCGGCGGCGGCGCACTCGCCGACCGGTACGGGATCAAACCCGTCACCGCACTCGGATTCCTCTGTGCCGCGGTCTCACTGATCCTGATCGCCACCGGCCCGCCCACCGCCGTCGTCTACCTGCTGGTGCTGCTCGCCGGCGTCGGCACCACCGGAACGCAGATCCTGCTCAACACGTTCATCGGCGGTCACTACCCCGCGGCATGCCGGACCACCGGCATCGGAATGGCCCTCGGAGTCGGACGCATCGGGGCCATCATCGGACCGACATACGGCGGCTTCTTCGTCACCATCGGCGCGGGCAGCACCTGGCAGTTGCTGGCCTTCGCCGCCCCGGCCGTGGTCGGCGCGGTACTGACCGCTCTCGTACCGCGGCGAAAGGCTGTAGCCGTCCGTCATTCCACGAGCGCGACCGCTGTCGGGGCAGTATCGAGGCCTGGCGTGTCCTCGGTTCCGGCGGAATCCGAGACCGACGGGAAAGGCGACATGTCGACCGTGTGCTGAATGCGCGGTGTCGGTTGCGGATTGAACAGCAGGCGGAAGACGTCCGGGCGGGAGTAGTGCCCGACCGGGTCGTACGCGGATTTGGCGATGTCGAGTAGGTCGAAATCCAGGTCGGCGAAAACGAGACCCTCGTCGGTCTCCGGGAGGGGCTCGGCCAGGCTGCTTCCCTCGGGTCCGTAGATCTGGGTGAAGCCGCCGCCGACGAGGAGAAGCTGCCTCTTCGCGTCGGAGTCGCAGAAAAGGTCCTGGCCCGCGGTTCCGACTGTGGCACAGGGTGCGACGACGAACGTCTGTCCCTCCACTGCATAGGTGAGGGTCACCGCGTTGTTGACCTCGGCGCTGAGGGCGCGGGCGGCACCGCGGTAGATGGAGAAACTCGGCCAGCTGGCCACGTGGATCTGCTCGCCCATGCTGAACATCGCGTATTTGGTGAGGGGCTGGATGTGCTCGGCGCAGTTGAGCGCACCCAGCCGTCCGAGCGCGGTGTCGTGTACCCGGATGTCGCTGCCGTCGCCTTCACCGAAGACACTGCGCTCGACGTGGGTGGGCTTGAGTTTGCGGCGGACCGAGACGATATGGCCGCCATCGTCGATGATCGCCTGCGCCATGTACAGGCTGCCCCCGGACCGCTCGCTGAAGCCGAACACGACGTGCACCTGGTGTTCCGCCGCTGCCGCGGCGATCGTCGTGATGTGTTCACCGTCGCGCGTCATCGAGTTCTGCGCGTACCGCGGCACGAACTGCATTCCCCATGCGGGGGAGTCGAGCCAGATCCACCACGGATAACCGGGAATGAACACTTCCGGGAAGGCGACCAGCTGGGCGCCTCCTGCCGCGGCCTGACCGATGAAGTCGACCACCTGCGCGACGCCTTCGTCGAGGTTCAGCCACTTCGGTTCGGCTTGTACCGCGGCCACACGCACTACTGAAGCCATGTCTATTCTCCCTGGTCTACGGAGGTACGAGAAAGGTTCTCGGGTGGGGGATGGTGGAAATCCGGGTCAGAATCCGCGACCGGGATTGAGCAGCAGGCCCGGGTCGAGAGCGCGTTTGATGCGGGCCTGCACGTCGAGTGAGATGTCGTCGAGTTGGTGAGTGAGCCATTCACGTTTCAGTTCCCCGACTCCGTGCTCACCGGTGATGGTTCCGCCCAGTGCAATGGCTGCGGCGCAGATGCGGTCAGCGGTCTCCATCGCCCGCCGGCGGGCGTCCTCACCGAGGTCGGGCAACAGCAGCATCGGGTGCACGTTGCCGTCGCCGGCATGGCCGACCGTCGCGATGCGGACTCCGGTGTCGCGGGAGATCTCCGCGATGGTCGTGAGGAGTTCGGCGAGCCGGGTGCGTGGCACACCGACATCCTCGACGACGGTGGGGAACTGCTCCATGGTGGCCCACCCGGCGAGCCGGCGCGCTTGGAGGAACATGTCGGACTCGGTGGGATCGGCGGTGGCGACGGACAGGTCGGCACCCGCTTCGTCGCAACACGCAGCCATCCGTTCGACCTGGGCGAGGGCGTCGGTTCCGTCGGCCTGGCCGATCAGGAGCAGCGCCGCCTCGCGGTCGAGGTCCATCCGCTGGTAGTCCTCGACCGCGTTGATCGTGGCGTTGTCCATCAGTTCGAGCATGCTCGGGGTGACACCACGGGCGAAGATCGCGTTCAACGCCCGACCCCCGCTCTCGAGGGTGGGGAACGTCGCCACGAACGTCGCTGTGGCCGCGGGAGTGGGGCGGAGCCGCAACGTCGCGGACGTGATGATGCCCAGCGCACCTTCGGATCCGATGAACAGTTGAGTCAGGTCGAGGCCCGCGACGTTCTTGACCGTCTGGCCGCCGGTGTGCAGTACGCGGCCGTCGGCGAGGACGACTTCGAGTCCGAGCACGGAGTTGCGGGTGACCCCGTACTTGACGCACCGCATACCCCCGGCGTTGGTGGCGAGGTTGCCGCCGATGGTCGACACCTCGAAGCTGCCCGGGTCGGGTGGGTAGAACAACCCGGCCTCCGCGACTGCCCGGCCGACGTCCGCATTGACGACCCCGGCTTCGACCACCACGGTGTGATTCGCCGTGTCGAAGTCTCGGATGGCGGTCATGTGCTCCATGCTCACCACGACGCAGCCGTCCAGTGCGGTGGCGCCGCCGGACAATCCGGTGCCCGCGCCGCGCGGCACGACGACCGTGCCCGTCCGGGTCGCCCACGACATGATCGCGGAGACGTGTGCGGTGCACCGGGGCCGCAGGACCGCTACCGGCTTGCCTGCGGGCACCAGATCCGCGCTGTCGCGGCGGTAACCCTCCATCAGATCGGGGTCGGTGACGACAATGTCGGCGGGGACGGAATCTGTCAGTTGCTCGAGGTGGTTCATGTTCGCTCCGTGGTCGATCGTCACGACTGACCGAAGGTCGTCCGGACCTCGATCAGGGTGGGCTCTGCCGCCGCGAGGGCGGCTTTGAAGGCGGTGGTGAAGTCTTCGGCCGTGTCGACCGCGCTGCCACGCACCCCGTATCCCTCGGCGATCTGGACGAAGTCGATGCCGGGAACATCCAATCCGGGGGTTTCCCCGGTGTTCAGGATCTTCGAAAAGCCGCGCAGCGCACCATAGGTCCCGTTCTTCAGGATGATGATGATCACCGGAATCTTGTACTGTGCGGCGGTCCACAACGCGGTGATCCCGTAATTCGCGGACCCGTCTCCGATGAGTCCGATCACCTGGCGGTGCGGGTCGGCGAGTTGCGCACCGACCGCGGCGGGAAGCCCGAAACCGAGGCCGCCGGACGCGGGAAAGTAGTAGCTACCCTGCTGAGAGAGGTCCATCTCTGTCCAGAACGCGTCTCCGGTCGAGGTGGACTCGTTGACATAGACGGCGTCGTGCGGAGCGGCGCCCCGCAGCAGGGCGAACAGGTGTGCCGGATCGAGCCCGGACCCCGTCGAGCCCGCCTCGGGGACGTCGGCCCGCGGAGCGAGCGGCGTGCGGTCGCCCGCGGTGACCATCGTGGCGAGGACGTCGAGGGTGCCGGCGATCGGGGCGACGTAGGCGTCCCCGAACGGGGCGCGGGCCGCCTCTCCGGGATCGTCGGTGATGTGGATCAGGCGCGCGCCGTCCGGCAGGTACTGACCCGGAACGTATTGGTGGTAGCGGAATACCGGTGCCCCGACGACGACGATCAGGTCGTGCCCGGCCAACGTCTGCGACAGGTCCGCGACGCCGGCGGGCAGGACGCCCCGGAAGCTCGGGTGGCGGGTCGGGAACGGGCACCGCGACGGTGACGGCGCGATCCACACCGGGGCGCGCAACTTCTCGGCGAGCTGAACGGCGTGCGCGTTGGCGTGATCGGCGTCGACAGCGGGTCCGAGGACCAGTGCCGGGTTCGTCGCACCCTCGAGCAGGTCGATCAGGTCTCCGATCTGCTCGCCCGACAGTGCGGCCGCGCCGTGCACTTCGCGATCGAGGAGGCGAGCGGTTTCCGCGGGCGCCTCCGCTGCCCAGTCGTCGTAGGGCACCGACACGTAGACCGGGCCTCGGCCGGGCTGCAGTGCGGTGTGGATGGCCTGGCTCATCGTGCGCGGCACGTCTTCGGCGCAGGTCGGTTCGCTGCTCCACTTGACCAGTGGCCTCATCAGTGTGCCGGCGTCGACGTTGGACAGCATGACTTCCTGACCGATCGTCGACCGCACCTGCTGTCCGGCGGTGACGATGAGAGGGCTGTGCGAGTACACCGAGTTGGTCAACGCGCCCATGGCATTACCGGATCCGGACGCGGCGTGCAGGTTGACGAATGTCGCCTCACCCGTGACGAGAGAGTAGCCGTCGGCCATCGACAGGACGGCGCCCTCGTGCAGGCCGAGGATGTACCGGAAGTCGTCGGGCATCCCGGACAGGAACGGAAGTTCGTTCGATCCCGGATTGCCGAACACGGTGGTGAGGCCGCGGGCACGCAACAGGTCATACGTCACTTCACTCACCGTTGCCATGCTTCTCCTTGTGATCGGCGACACCGATCGGTGTCTGTCTCAACGCTAGGTCCGGACGTTCGATAATTCCAATGAATGTTTCTTATGGCGACATAGATGTCGTCGATGTCAGGTTCTATCTGCCTCGGAGGACGCGAGCGATCGGCGACCGACGTCACCGGCGAAGCGGACGTGTTCCGGGGTCAGTTCGGCGACGGTGCGGACGCCCATCAGCTGCATCGTGCGGACGACTTCGGCGGACAGGATCTCGATGGCGCGGTCGACCCCCCGCCGCCCGCCGGCCATCAATCCGTACAGGTATGCGCGTCCGATGAAGGTGAAATCGGCCCCGAGCGCGAGCGCGGCGACGATGTCGCCGCCGGTGAGGATTCCGGTGTCGAGGTACACCTCGGCGCCGGTGCCCGCGAGGGCTTCCCGCACCCGGGGGAGCAGGCGCAGCGGTACCGGGGCACGGTCGAGTTGGCGGCCACCGTGGTTCGACAGCACGATCGCATCCGCGCCGTGTTCGACACACGTGCAGGCATCGTCGACCGTCTGGACGCCCTTGACAACGAGGCGGCCGCGCCATTCCCGTCGAAGCCAGTCCAGGTCGCTGAATGTCAGTGAGGGGTCGAACATTTCGTTGATCAGCTGGGCAACCGAGCCCGGATACGAATCCAGTGACGCGAAGCTGAGCGGCTCCGTGGTCACGACGTCGACCCACCACCGAGGGTGACGGACGATGTCGGCGAACGTGCGCGCACCGAGAGTCGGGGGAACGGTCATTCCGTTCCGGACGTCGCGAAGACGGGCGCCGCCCACCGGAGTGTCGACCGTGACCACAAGGGTCCCGAAGCCGGCGTTGCGCGCGCGGTCGACGAGGGCCATCGATTTGTCCCGTTCACGCCACAGGTAGAGCTGAAACCAGCGGTCCGCGTCCGGGGCTGCCGCGGCGACGTCCTCGAGTGCCACCGTGCCCATCGTGGAGAGCGTGAAGGGGATCCCGTGCGCGTGTGCCGCGCGCACCCCGGCGATTTCGCCCTCGGTGTGCATCAGCCGGGTGAAACCGGTCGGCGCGATTCCGAACGGCAGTTCGCTGACGTGGCCGCCGACAGTGGTCGAGGTATTGGTGACGGAGACGTCACGCAGGACGCCCGGTTGGAATTCGACGTCCTGAAAGGTGCTGCGCACACGCCCGATTCCGATCTCCTGCTCCGCCGCCCCGTCGACGTAGTCGAACACCATCTTCGGCACCCGCTTGCGAGCGATCGACCGCAGGTCCGAGATAGTGCAGGCCCTCTCGAGCGCGGCCTGCACCCGGTTCGGGTTCGGCCGGTCGAATCGGAGGAAGGGCTTCACACCCGACCAGCTGGGGAATTGCCGCGAAGTCACCATCGCCGTGTCACCCTTCTCTTGGACCAACCGGCCGGCTACGAGAGGGCCGATTGCTGGTGCTTTCCTGCCGCCGTCGTCGGTGCGGCAGGCGTGGTGACGCGCTGACGTGGCACCAGCAGGGCGGCAATCGCGCCGATGACGGCGATCACGGCGAAGAGGTAGAAGGCCGGAGCGACGCTCGCACCGTTCGCGATCACCAGGCCGGTCAGCGTCGGTCCGGTCACGCCACCGATTCTGCCCACGGACGCCACCCACGCCGTTCCTGCCGCGCGACACGATGCGGGAAAGTACGAGGCGGCGAAACCGTAGATGAGGACTTGTGCACCGATCGTTCCGGCGCCGGCCACGAAGGCGAGGACGAACAGGAGCCAGGAGGAGACGTCGGTGCTCAGCACGAGGATGGCGACGGCGGCACCGGCGAGCGAGGCCGCCGTGACGGCCTGCGGTCCGACCCGGTCGGACAGCCGCGACGCGAACAGCGGCACGATGATCGCGCCGGCGTTGAGTACCAGCAGGAACGTCAACGCCGAGTTGCTGCCGAAGCCGGACGACTGCATCAATTTCGGCAGCCAGGTGTTGAGCGCATAGGTCAACAGCAGTCCACAGGCGCTCAGCAGCCCGAACAGCAACGTCGCGCGACGGAGCTCGCGGGTGAACAGTGCGCGCGGCCCGATCTTCTCGCCGACCCGCGGGGGCTCGGGGTGGTCGATGCCTGCGCAGTCGGCGACGTGGTTCGCGTCGGCGACGCGACCACGGGCGAGTAGGAAGCTCGGCGATTCGGGCAGGCATTTCAGCATGACGGGAACGAAAACCAGCAGTGGCAGAAGTCCGATCCAGAACATCGCCCGGACCCCGAAGGCGTCGACGACGACAAGTCCGAGCAGGGCGGCGAGAACACCACCGCCGGGGAAGCCCGCCCAAACGATTGCACTGTAGGTGTGGCTCTTGCCTTTCGGAGCGAATTCGACGGCCATGGCAGCCGCGAGCGGGATGAGGGCACCGACACCGATACCGACGAAGAACCGTGCGATACCGAACAGGGTGGCGTCAGGCGCGATGGCGCACACGCCCATCCACGCGGAGAACCACCCGGTCGCGGAGATCATCAGGACCCGGCGGCCGAGTCGGTCGGCGATGGCGCCGACCAGAATCGATCCGGCCAGCATGCCGACGAGGGCATAACTTCCGATCACCCCGGCCTGCGCGGGTGTGAGATTCCAGGCGGGATCGGCGAGCATCGCGGGCAGGGTCGTTCCGTACGCCACCATGTCGTAGCCTTCGAAGACGACCGCCAGTAGGCACAGCAACAGCACGACGCGTGCCGACGTGCCGGTTTTGTCGCGGGTGCCTGAACTTGGGTGAGCACTCATGGTGACTTCTCTCTCGATGAAGACTGAGCGCGAGGCGCCGGTCGACTGTGAGTGGCTCGCAATTCTCGAGCCGTGTCGAACGTGGATTTCTCTCGGTCGTTCGGTCTCACGGAATCCGGGTGCGGCCTTCGCTGTGGTCGTCGTCACGCTATCGCTCCCGAATGAATGTATCCAATGAATGTTTGACATACCCCCATCGATGGCATCTATTAGTGGTTGTGGCCGACTACGACTTGAACCTTGTCCGGACGTTTCTGCTGCTCTACGAGACCCGGAGCGTCACGCGTACCGCCGAGTGCCTTTCGCTCACCCAGCCGTCGGTCAGTCACGCGCTCGGCCGGATGCGAAAACAGTTCAACGACAGCCTTTTCAGCCGATCCACCGGGGGCCTCCAACCCACCGAACTCGCTACGGCGATGTATCCGACGCTCCGCCAGGCGATCGAAGTCATCGACAGCACGGTCAGCGGCGTCGGGCAATTCGATCCGGCGACGTCGCATCGGACGTTTCGCCTGCACGCGACCGACCTCGGGGAGGTGAATCTGCTACCGCCGGTGCTCGCACGCATCGCGGAGGCGGCACCGGGCGTCGATCTGCACATCACGCCGCTCGACTTCTCCGTCGTCGAGACCGAACTTCGTCAGGGCCAGACCGATGCCGTCATCTGCACCCCACGGATCGCTGCCGACGACGTCGAACGCGACGTGCTCTTCGAGGACCACTACTGCGGGATCTGCAGCGACGCACATCCCCGGATCGGCCCCACACCCACGCTCGAGGAATTTCTGGGCGAACGCCACATCGCCGTCGACGTTTCCGCCGGCCACACCGACGTCGACCGGTCGTTGTCGCTGCTCGGCCACTCCCGGGACGTGGCACTGCGAATCAGCCACTTCGCCGCTCTTCCTCCACTGCTCGAGACGACCCCCTACCTCTCGATCATCCCGGCATCCGTCTCGGAGCAGTTCTGTCGCATGGCCGGCGTGAAGACCTTCGAACTCCCCTTCCCGGTGCCTGCGGTGGAAATCTCGCTGTACACCTACAAACGGGTGCTCCCGGACCCCGGAACGGAATGGTTCCGCAGCACCATGAAAACGGCCCTGACCCGGGCAGGAGGTGAACCAGGGCGCTGACTCCTCATCGAGCACACCGCTCGGGTCACGCTCCACGTGTGTCCAGAAATGGAACACGACTGCCCCTTGCCGAGCTGTCATGATCGTCACAACGCGCTTGCGTCAGAGCCGCAATCTCGGCGCCGACAGCACCGTCTGATCATTTTCGACGACACTCCCAGGGGATTTCTCATGGATCTGCACTACGACTCTCTGTTCATCGGCGGCGACTGGGTTCGGCCCACGTCCAATGAGCGGATCACAGTCGTCTCGGCCAGCACCGAACAGCCGATCGGCTCCGTACCCGAGGCGCAGGAAGCCGACGTCGACGCGGCAGTGGCGGCCGCCCGCCGCGCATTCGACGATCCGGCCGGGTGGGCGCACTGGGCACCGGCCGACCGCGCCGCCGCCATGGAACGCCTCGCCGACGGCCTCGAACGCCGCGCGGAGGACGTCGTCCAGC
Source organism: Rhodococcus sp. NCIMB 12038 (assembly GCF_002165735.1). Taxonomy (NCBI): domain Bacteria; kingdom Bacillati; phylum Actinomycetota; class Actinomycetes; order Mycobacteriales; family Nocardiaceae; genus Rhodococcus; species Rhodococcus sp. NCIMB 12038. The sequence goes on along the minus strand of NZ_NHML01000013.1, from coordinate 21,525 downwards.
GCGTCAGCGCGCAGAACGGCATGCCCGTCGCCGTGGCCCGCCAGCTCGAGGGCGCGTTTCCGGTGGTACTGCTGCGCTACTACGCCGGCCTGGCCCGGGAGAGTGCCACCGAAGAGACCCGCCCGGGCTTGTTCGGCGGCAACACCCTGGTGCGCCGCGAACCCCTCGGCGTGGTGGGCGCGATCGTGCCGTGGAACTTCCCGCAGACTCTGGCCGCGTTCAAGTACGCCCCCGCGCTGGCGGCGGGCTGCACCCTGGTGATCAAGCCGTCCCCGGAAACGGTGCTCGATACCTACACCTTCGCGGAGGCTGTCGCCGAGTCCGGCATCCCGGCGGGCGTGGTCAACGTCGTCCCCGGTGGCCGCGAGGTCGGTGCCCACCTGGTCGCGCATCCGGGCGTCGACAAGATCAGCTTCACCGGCTCCACCGCCGCGGGCCGGTCCATCGGCGAGACGTGCGGCAGGCTGCTGCGCCCGGTGACGCTGGAACTGGGCGGCAAGTCCGCCGCGATCATCCTCGACGACGCCAGCCTCGACCTGCAGAACGTCGCGGAGAAGCTTTTCACCGCAACACTTCTCAACAACGGGCAGACGTGCTTCCTCGGCACCCGCGTCCTCGCACCGCGAGCGCGGTACACCGAAATCGTGGACCTGTTAACCGATTTCGCCGGCGCACTGAAGGTGGGCGACGCACTCGACGACACCACCCAGATCGGTCCTATGGCCACGGCGGCGCAACGGGAACGCGTCGAACGGTACATCGCCAAGGGCCGCGGTGACGGTGCCCGCGTCACGATCGGTGGCGGACGGCCCGCCGACCGGGACCGTGGGTGGTTCGTCGAACCGACCATCTTCGCCGACGTCGACAACAATCACACCATCGCCCAGGAGGAGATCTTCGGTCCGGTGCTGTCGCTGATCCCCTACGCCGACGAGGACGACGCGGTCCGCCTCGCCAACGACTCGGACTACGGGCTCGGCGGCACCGTGTGGACGAACGACCCCGACCGCGGGCTCGCGGTGGCCAAGAGGGTCCAGACCGGCACCATCGGCGTCAACACCTACCTGCCCGAACCGACCGCACCGTTCGGCGGCGTCAAGGCCAGCGGCATCGGCCGGGAACTCGGGCCCGAGGCACTCGCCAACTACCAGCAACTCAAGTCCGTCTACCTGAGCTGACATGCGATCCGGGTCGGTGGTCCGTATCCGCCGGCCCGGATCCTCCAGGCTCGCCCGGACGTAGACTCGACAAACGGGCATCAGCCGTGGAAGGGAATGTCGGGACATGACCGAACTCGACAATTCGTCGCGACCACTCATCGCGCAGTCCTGGCAGCGCGTGGAGATGAGCGGGCTGTACCCCGGAGCGTCCGTCGACGACGCGGCGATCGAGGACGTCGACCGCCGCAGCCGGCTCATGGTCGCCGCCGCGCCGGTGCTCGACGAGATGGCCGGTGAACTGGACGGAACCGGGTTCGCCGTCATCCTCGCCGACCGCAATGCACGACTGGTCGACCTCCGCTACGGCGAGCGGCATCTGCAGCCGAAGCTGGAGAGGGTCGGCACCGTGGAGGGCCGCCGATTCCTCGAGGAGACCACGGGCACGAACTCCATCGCCACGGCGTTCGAGTTGCGCCGGGGCCTGGCGGTCCGCGGCGAGGAACACTACATCGAGGCGCTGAAGAAGTTCAGCTGCTACGGCCAGCCCGTCGTCAACCCGGTGACCCGGCGGATCGAGGGTGTTCTCGACATCACCTGTTTGAGCGAGGACGACAGCCCCCTGTTGGCGCCGTTCGTGATTCGGTCGGCACGTCAGATCGGGGAGAGGCTGCTCGAGGAGTCGCGTCAGGCGGAGCAGCGGATTTTCCGCAGCTTCCAGGACGCGACGGCCCGTGCCCGCACCCGTCCGGTGATCGCCATCGGCGACGACATCCTGCTCGCGAACACCGCGGCGGTGCAGATCCTCGAACCGGCGGATCATGCGCTGCTACGCGCTTTGGCGGTCGAGGCACCGATGGATCGTGAGTCGACCCGCGACATCCGCCTGTCGACGGGACAGTGCCTGTCGGCGTCGGTGCTCCGGATCCCCGGCAGCGGCGCCGCCCTGTTCAGCTTCCACGAGGAACTCACCAGGCGAGCGATGGTGCTGCCGCCCGGTCCCGCCGCGGCGACCGGTTCCGTCCTCGTCACCGGCGAGCCGGGCACCGGCCGCACGACGGCGGCCCGCGCCGCGGCCGGCGAGCCGAGCACCTGGTTCGACGCCGCCGAGGTCGTCGACATGGGCGAGCGGACGTGGGCGGAACAGATACGGCGCAAGCTCGCCGAACCGGGCTGTGTCGTGATCGAAGCGGTGGATCTTCTCCCCGCCGCCCTGGCCCGTCGCACAGCCGACGACCTCCGCACGGCGCGCGCCCGGGTCATCGTGACCAGTGCACCGGTCGAGGATCTGCGACCAGAGCACGCGACGCTGATCTCGCATTGCACCGAGCGAATCGAACTCGCGGCGCTGCGGCACCGTCGCCCCGACATCCCGGCGTTGGTGAACGAGATGCTCGACGACCTCGGCGCGGCCTCCCAGGTGCGGTTCACACCGGCCGCACTCGAAGCGCTCGCCGGTCAGCAATGGCCCGGAAACCTCCGCGAACTGCACACCGCGGTGAAGACTGCGAGCGACACCCGCAGCGCGGGCGACATCACCGTCGGCGACCTCCCCGAGCAGTGGCGCGGCCGGATGACCCGACAGCTGACCGCACTCGAGCAGGCCGAGCGCGACACCATCGTCAAGGCGCTCAAAGACTCCGGCGGAAACAAGAAGGCCGCCGCCCAGCAGCTGGAAATCAGCCGCACCACCCTCTACCGCGCCATCCGAACCTACGGAATCGCAGTGGCACCAACCCCTTGACGGTCTCGAGCATCTGCCCCGACTCGATCGGGCAGGTGTGGCCGCAAACGAATCGTTCACACCTGCGTGGTGCATCTCCTTTTTCTGCCTCCGCGTGGGCCGCGTGGTCTCCTGACATTGCACGGTGCACCAAGAGGTGACGTTCTCGAGCGCTCCACGACACGGGTTGCGCTGACAGCGGTAGTAGCCGCGTCGCCGACCATCGCGTGATCGCTGCTCGGAACACCTGAATCCCCGTGGCGATGCTACGCCCGTGTTACGCGTATCGGGCGTCCGTGAGGGGTACGTAACAGTGCATTATTCCAGCGGCAACCAATGCGAAATGGGCAGTGCGTGTACTGGTTTCAGGCAAAGGGACGGGAATTCACCCGTAGCCGAGCCCATTCGACAGCCACCATGCCGAGGAGCAGCACGTGTCCGATATCGACCAGACGATCGCAGCCAACATCGAGAAGTCCCTCGCCGAGATCCCGCATCCGTCGCTGCCCAAGGGCAGCAACATCTACGGTTCGACGAAGATCTTCCCAGACTACAAGGCGGAAGACGGCGAGAGCTACTTCACCCTCGTTCACGGCATCGCCCACGAATCGTCGGTGAGCTTCGTCGCCGTGCTGCAGGCGACCCGCGCACTGCGCAAGGGTTTCGAATCCGCCATCTACTTCTACGGCACCGGTGCGATGAACGCCGTCGCCACTCGCGGATTCCCCACCACCGGAGACAATGGTTTCCCGGGGGAGCAGAACATCAACGATGCATTGGCGACCTTCATCAAGGAGGGCGGCAAGGTCTTCGTGTGCCGCTTCGGGCTCGCCCTGCACGGGCATCGCGAGGAAGACCTCATCGAGGGCGCGATTCCGGCGCATCCCCTCGACGTGCAGGACGCGATCATCCACTACGCACGCAAGGGCGCCATCATCAACTCCACCTACATGGTCTGAGGTGTAACCACATGAGTGGCCTGTCAACTCGAGTCGACCTTGCCGTCCGCGGAATCCGCGGCCTCGACGCACCGGTCTCCCGGCGGTCCGGGGCCGGACCCAGCGACGACGGACACGTCCTCATCGGCGGTATCGGCGGCGCCATCCCCGTCCGGTCCGACAGCCCGTACGAGGTGAGCGGCAATCGGCTGCTGATGAACGGGACCGACATGGGCGTCGAGATCGAGTCCGTCGAACGCCCCCGGTTCTACGACCTGCACACCGACGACGGGATCTCGTACGAGAAGATCGCCCGGCTGCACGGCTCGAACGTATTGGCCACCACCGTAGTCCAGACCTGCATCCGCTACGACGCCGATCAGCGCTGTCGATTCTGCTCCATCGAGGCGTCACTGGACGCCGGGTCCACCATCGCGGTGAAGCGGCCGGAGCAACTCGCCGAGGTCGCCGAGGCGGCCGTCCGACTCGACGGCGTCAGCCAGATGATCATGACCACCGGGACGTCGGCAGCGAAGGATCGCGGGGCGCGGCACCTGGCCCGCTGCGTGGCGGCCGTGAAGGCCGTCGTCCCGGACCTGTCGATCCAGGTCCAGTGCGAACCGCCCGGCGACCTGGCCACGATCACGGACCTCTACGAGGCCGGTGCCGCGTCCATCGGTATCCACGTCGAATCGCTCGACGACGACGTCCGGCGGCGGTGGATGCCGGGCAAATCGACGGTGTCGCTCGACGAGTACCGGGCGGCGTGGCGCGAGGCGGTCCGCGTCTTCGGCCGCAACCAGGTCTCCACCTATCTTCTCGTCGGACTCGGTGAGAACCCCGACGAACTGGTGGCCGGCGCAGCGGAACTGATCGAGATGGGGGTCTACCCGTTCGTCGTCCCGTTCCGTCCCCTCGCGGGAACTCTCGCAGTGGACGAGGACGGTGCGCAGGCGCCGACGGCAGCGACGCTCGAGGACATCACATCGCGGGTGGCGAAGGAACTGCAGGCGGCCGGGATGCGCGGATCGGACCAGAAGGCCGGTTGCGCCGCGTGCGGTGCGTGCAGCGTGTTGCAGAACGCGGGAGGCTGACATGCTGGATCTGAGTTCGCTGTACGGGCTCGATACCGCCGAGCCTGCAAACCTCGAGGTTCTGACCGGGCCGGCGCCGATACCGACCCGCCCGCCATTCCTTGTCCAGGTAGCCGATACCGGCGCGGCGCGCGCCACCTATCACGGTCTACGCCGAGAGACGTTCGTGGCAGAACAACGGCTGTTCGCGGGTCACGACAGGGACGACGTGGACGACGATCCGCGCACCGTCGTCCTGGTCGCGACAGGCGACGACGGGACTGTGCTCGGCGGAGTACGCCTGGCCCCGGTCGGCTACGGTCACGACATCGGCTGGTGGACGGGCAGCCGGCTTGTGGTCGACCGCCGCGCCCGCGCCGGATTCGGAATCGGGAAGGCCCTCGTCCGCGCGGCGTGCGCCTACGCCGAAACCCACGGCGTGCTGCGCTTCGACGCCACCGTGCAGGCCCGGCACGAACCGATGTTCATCCGGCTCGGCTGGGAACGGATCGCCGAGGTCACCGCAGCCGGCCAACCCCACGTCTCGATGCGCTGGCCGATCGACCGGATCGAGCGCCTGGCCCAGGCGACGAAGTCCGTTCTGGCCGAGGCCCTGTCACCGCTCGACGGCACCCCGTTCGCCCTCGGGGGTGCGGGTTTCCGCGGCGACGACGGCGCACCCGTGCCGGGGACCGACATGATCGCGGCCTGTGATGCGATCGTGCCGTCCATGGTCGAGCGCGACCCGGAATGGGCGGGGTGGTGCGCGGCCCTGGTGAACCTCAACGACCTGTCCGCGATGGGTGCGGAACCGGTCGGCCTCCTCGACGCGGTCGGTGCGCCCAACCGGTCGATCCTGACCCGCGTCATCCGGGGGCTGAGCCGGGCGAGCGCGCAGTGGGGCGTCCCCGTGCTGGGTGGGCACACCCAGCTGGGCGTTCCGGCGGCACTCTCGGTGACCGCCCTCGGACGCACGGCCGACCCCGTGCCCGCGGGTGGCGGCCGCGCGGGCGACGAACTGCGTCTCACCGCGGACATCTCCGGCGCCTGGCGCCCCGGTTATGCATCTCGGCAATGGGATTCGAGCTCGCACCGCACGCCCGGTGAGCTGGTCGAACTCGGCTCCTACGTGCGGCGGGCACGACCTGCCGCCGCCAAGGACGTCAGCATGGCCGGCCTCGCCGGAACCACCGGCATGCTGGCCGAGGCCGGCGGAGTGGGGGCCGTGCTCGACGTCGCGGCGATCCCGAAACCATCCGGCGTCACCATGGGCGACTGGATGACGTGCTTCCCGGGGTTCGCGATGATTACTGCGGACCGGCCGGGACGCTCACACACGACACCGACCGGACCTGCCACGTCGGCAGTGTGCGGCGAATTGACGACGAACCCGGGGGTCGGCCTGCGCTGGCCCGACGGCGTGATCACACGTGCGGTGCACTCCACCGTCACGGGATTGGGAACAGCATGAGCGAGATCGGAATTTCCGTCGCGGCAGCAGAGTTCGGACGCGACATGGAACAGGCCTACCGCACGATCGGGGCGCTGATCGAGCAGGCACGTGCCCGCGGCAGTGCGTTGCTCGTCCTCCCGGAGGCGTGCCTCGGCGGTTACCTGCCGAGCCTGGGCGGCGGCGACGAATCCGAGGAGGACCGCGAGCGACGCCTCCGGAAGCTGCCGCCGGCGCTCGAACTGGACGGGCCGGAACTGCGCCGCGTGGTCGACATGGCCGGTGACCTCGTGATCACCCTGGGATTCTGCGAGGCGGACGGGTCCACCCGTTACAACGCGGCAGTGACACTGCACGGCGACGGCATCCTCGGCTCCTACCGCAAGGTGCATCAGCCGCTGGGCGAAAACCTCTGCTACGCAGCCGGTGACACCTACTCCGCGTTCGACACCCCGGTCGGGAGGATGGGCATGCAGATCTGCTACGACAAGGCGTTCCCCGAGGCGGCCCGGACCCTCGCGCTCGACGGTGCCGAGATCATCACCTCGCTGTCCGCGTGGCCGACCGCCCGCACCGCGCCGGCCGAGAGCATGGCGAACGACCGGTGGAAGCAGCGGATGGATATCTACGACCGTGCCCGGGCCACCGAGAACCAGGTGGTGTGGGTGGCGTCCAACCAGGCGGGCACCTTCGGATCGCTCCGGTTCGTCTGCAGCGCGAAGATCGTCGGTCCCGGTGGAGAGGTGCTCGCCGACACCGGGATTCAGCCCGGACTGGCCTCCGCGACGATCGACGTGCAAGCCGAGCTGTCGGCCATCCGCAGCGGGGGCATGTACAACCTCCGGGACCGCCGCCCCGAGGTCTACGGCGACGTCGTCGCGTCGAACAACGTCACGGGCACACTGCTCACCCCCGAGCAGCGGCCCTCCCACCTACGGAAGGAACCCGCTCATGCCTGAGATGACCTTCACCGTCCAGTGGCCGGACGGACGTGAGCAGTCCTGCTATTCCCCATCCCTCGTCATGCACGATCACCTGGCGGTGGGTGAACAGTACAGCGTCGCAGACTTTCTCGACCGCAGTCGCATCGCCCTCACCGAGGCGAGCGAGCGGGTGAAGGCGAAGTTCGGAATGTACTGCACGTCCGCCGCCGAACAACTCCACGAACTGGAGAAGGCCGCATTCGCCCACTCGCCCACGTCCATGGTCCGGGTGGTCGGTATGACCCCGGACGCCGCTGCAGGAGGAACACGATGACGACACATCACGACGTGGTGGTGATCGGCGGCGGTCAGGCCGGACTGTCGATCAGCTGGCATCTCGTCCAGCGCGGAATCGACCACGTGGTCCTCGAGCGGGACTCGATCGCCCACGAATGGCGCGACAGCCGATGGGACAACTTCACCCTGGTGACTCCCAACTGGCAATGCAACCTCCCCGGATACCGGTACGCGGGGGACGACCCGGACGGGTTCATGACCCGCGAGCAGACGTACGCGTTCGTCCGCGGCTACGCCGACACCTTCCCGGCACCAGTCCGCGAAGGGGTGTCCGTCACCTCCCTCCACCAGTCCGCCGGCGGTGGCTTCGACGTCGACACCACCGCGGGCCCCCTCCACGCCGGACAGGTGGTGGTCGCGACCGGCGGCTACCACATCCCGGTGATCCCACGGTTCGCCGAACGCCTGCCCGCCACGATCGAGCAGATCCACTCGTCGCAGTACATGTCGGCGGAGGCGCTGCCCCCGGGGGAGGTGCTGGTGGTCGGGAACGGGCAGTCCGGGGCGCAGATCGCCGAGGACCTCATGCTGTCCGGCCGCACCGTCCACCTCGTGACGGGTGGGGCGCCGCGCGTGTCCCGCTTCTACCGTGGCCGCGACTGCGTGGCGTGGCTGCACGACATGGGGACCTACGACGTCTCGATCGCCGATCACCCCGGGGGCCTGGCCAAACGTGAGAACACGAATCATTACGTCACCGGACGCGACGGCGGGCGGGACATCGACCTGCGCGCATTCGCCCTGCAGGGCATGAAGTTGTACGGGCGCCTCCTCGAGGTGGTCGACGGCACGCTGCAGTTCGCGCCGACGCTGGAGTCGTCGCTCGACGCCGCGGACGCGGTGGCCGAGAGCATCAAGAACTCCATCGACGCCTACATAGCCCGAGAGGGGATCGACGCCCCCGACGAGGACCGGTACCTCCCGGTGTGGCGACCGGAGCGTGAGACGACCTCGCTCGACCTGGAAACGTCCGGGATCCGGTCGGTGGTGTGGTCCATCGGCTTCCGCACCGACTACCGGTGGCTGCACGCGGGGGTATTCGACGGCGAGGGGCACCCGTGCCACAACCGCGGAGTCACCGCCGTGCCGGGGTTGTTCTTCCTCGGCCTGCCGTGGCAGCACACGTGGGGTTCCGGTCGGTTCGCCGGAGTCGCCCGCGACGCCGAGTACCTGGCGAGCCGGATCGAGGCCGACGCGACTGTGCGGTCGCCCGCGTCGTCACTAGCCTGAGCACATGGGAACGACGAGACTGGCCGCACTCGCCGGCCACTTCGGCCGCGACGTCGACCGCGCGCTGCTGAAGCTCGAGGCGCTCATCGAGAAGGCGGCGGACGACGAGATCGACCTCCTCGTTCTGCCCGACGCCTGTCTCGGCGGGTACATTTCGGATCTCCGCAGCCCGGACATCGACGAGCTTCCACCTGCCCTCGAGGCAGACGGACCCGAGTTGAAAGCCGTGGCACGGATGGCCGGTGCCATGACCGTGTGCATCGGCTACACCGAACTGGCCGACGGTGTCCGCTACAACACCGCGGCCTGCGTCACCGGTGACGGGATCCTCGGCAGCCACCGCAAGGTGCATCAGCCCGCCGGGGAGTCACTGGCCTACGCGGCGGGCGACGCGTTCACGGCGTTCGACACCCCGGTCGGCCGGATGGGCATGCTCATCGACTACGACAAGACGTTCCCCGAGGCCGCCCGGACCCTCGCGCTGGGCGGCGCCCGGATCATCTCCGCCCTCTCCGCCTGGCCGGCGAGCGTCACCGACCGCGCCGAACGGCTCGCACATGACCGCCAGTCGCGCCTGTTCGACCTGTACGACTCCGCCCGCGCCGCCGAGAACCAGGTGGTGCTGGTCTCGTCGAACCAGACGGGCATCCAGGGTGGGTTGCGCTTCCTGGGGCAGGCAAAGGTGGTGGGCCCGGGCGGGGACGTGCTCGCCCGCACCGGCGTGAAGGGCGGTCTCGCTGTCGCCGAACTCGACGTGGACCACGAGGTCGACCGTGCGCGGAAGGTGTTGCGGCACCTCGAGGAACGCCGCGTGGACACGTACCGACATCTACTGGAGAACGGATACTCCTGACGTGCGCATCGCCTTGCTGACGTATTCGACCAAGCCGCGCGGCGGTGTCGTCCACACCCTCGCCCTGGCCGAGGCGCTGGCCCGGCAGGGCGCCGACGTCACCGTGTGGTCCCTGGGCAGGGGCGGAGACGACGCGTTCTTCCGAAAGGTCGATCCCGCGGTGACGGTGCGTATCGTGCCGTTCGCGGCCCGGGACGGTGAGGACGTGGGAGACCGGATCCTTCGCTCGATCACCGTTCTGGGCGACGCGTTCCGTCACGGCGACTACGACATCGTCCACGCCCAGGACTGCATCAGCGCCAACGCCGTCGGCACCTGCATCCGCACCATCCACCATCTCGATCAGTTCACGACGCCTGCCCTCGCGGCCTGCCACGAACGGGCCGTGGTCGAGCCGACCGCGCGGATCTGCGTATCCGCGGCGGTGGCCGCCGAAGTCCGCGACGGCTGGGGCCTCGAGCCCACCGTCATTCCCAACGGGGTCGACTCGGCGCGCTTCGAGCAGGCCGCGACCGATGTCGCTGCCCGCCGCAGGTGGGCCGAGGAACTCGGGGAATACGTGCTCGCGGTCGGCGGCATCGAACCACGAAAGGGCAGCCTCGACCTCGTCGAGGCCCACGCCCGGCTCGCGGTGCGCCGCCCCGATTTGAGGCTGGTCTTCGCCGGCGGCGAGACCCTGTTCGACTACCGTGACTATCGGGCGGAATTCGACCGGCGCTGCGACGAATTGGGGGTTCGGCCGCTGATACTGGGCACCGTCGCCGACGACGAACTACCCTCGCTCGTCGCACAGGCAACGGTCTTCGCGTTCCTGTCGACGAAAGAGGGCTTCGGTCTCGCTGCCATGGAAGCTCTCGCCGCGGGAGTGCCCGTCGTCGCCCGCGATCTGCCGGTGCTGCGCGAAGTCTTCGGCAACGCCGTGACGTTCGCGTCGACCCATACCGAGATGGCCGACGCACTCGGTGCCCCAACCGACGCGGAACGCAGGGAACGCGGACACGCGCTCGCCCGCGCACACAGCTGGGACGATGCGGCGTGCGCTCACCTCGACTTCTACGCCGAGCACGCTCGAGCCTCATAGCGTCGAATGCCCGTGACGAAATTCCGTGGGGCGTTGTGAACTTCGATGCGGTCGGTAAACACGCACGACCCCTTGCTCGCTGTGAAGCTTCTCGGGAACGCGGACGAAGGTGATGTCCGCTACACGAGAGGAGATTTTGGTGAAGACTCAGGCGGCGATTTTGTGGGAGCGCGGGGGACCGTGGTCAGTCGAAGAGATCGAGCTGGATCCGCCCAGGCACGGCGAGGTACTCGTCGAGATGGGTGGGAGCGGACTGTGCCACTCGGACGAGCACGTCCTGACCGGCGACCTGCCCTGGCCGATGCCGATGGTCGGCGGGCACGAGGGTGCCGGCACCGTCCTCGACGTCGGCCCCGGAGTCGAAGGGCTCACCCCGGGAGATCGGGTGATCTTCGGGTTCATCCCCGCGTGCGGGCGGTGCGCGGCGTGCTCGGCAGGCATGCAGAACCTGTGCGAACTCGGCCAGTACCTCGGCGACGGAACCCAGATCTCCGACCACACCGCCCGCCATCACGCCCGTGGACAGGACCTGGGCCTGATGTGCCTGCTGGGCACGTTCGCCCAGCACACCGTGGTGAGTGAAGCGAACTGCATCAAGATCGACGACGACATCGCGCTGGACAAGGCGTGCCTGCTCGGCTGCGGTGTGGTCACCGGCTGGGGCTCGGCGGTCTTCGCCGGCGGAGTGCAGCCCGGCGACACCTCCGTGGTCGTCGGTGTCGGCGGCATCGGCATCAACGCCGTCCAGGGCGCGGCACTGAGCGGATCGCAGTACGTCGTCGCCGTCGATCCGGTGGAATTCAAACGAGACAAGGCGCTCGAATTCGGCGCCACCCACGCGGTGGCCACCAGTGAGGAGGCGCAGGCCCTGGCTTCCGACCTCACGTACGGACGCGGAGCGAACGTGGTGGTCAACACGACCGGGGTCGGCGACGGCTCGCAAATCGGTGCGAGCCTGGCGATGACCGCGAAGCGCGGCACCGTGGTGGTGACCAACCTGCACCGCGCCACCGAGGAGACCGTGACGATGAGCGCGCTCGACCTCGTGCTGATGGAGAAGCGCGTCGTCGGGTCGTTGTTCGGCACCGCGAACCCCCGCCTGCACATCCCCAAGCTACTGGGCTTGTACCGCAGCGGCCACCTGAAGCTCGACGAACTGGCCACCCAGACCTACAAGCTCGACGACATCAACGCCGGGTATCAGGACATGCGCGACGGCCGTAATCTCCGCGGCGTCATCACGTTCTGATCATTCTCGACGACACTCGAAGACTCCGGCGGAACGATTCTCCCTCCTGACCACCGGACGATTGTCAACGCCCAAGAATGCGGCTGAGGACCTCACCGGCAGAGAGGAGATACTGGTCCTCGAAGAAGCGGCCCTCGAGGGAGAGCCCGACGGACAAACCTTCCCGAGTGGATCGACCGGGGATGGACAGCATCGGAACCCCGGCGACCGAGCCCGGCGCCGAGTTGCGCGTAACCGTCGGGAAGATCGGCTGCAACCGGCCGTTGACGTCGATGGTGTCATCCTGGCCGATGAGCGGCGGAAGAACATGCACAGTGGGAGAAATCAGCGCGTGTACACCGCTGGCCGAGAAGGCCTTCTCATACAGGCGCCGAAGCTGCCACCGACGTCGGCGCGCCTGCTCATATGCCGACGCGGTGACCCGGTTAGCTGCGATCGACTCGAAAATCTCTCGCACGTCCGGCGAGGCAATCTCACCGGTCAAATCCGCGATATCGCGGGCGCTCGTCTGCCCGTGGCCGTTGTTCACTCGCGCGGCAAGCAACCGTTCCGCTTCGTAGAACACCATTTCGATGCCGGGCCCGGCGGCCGGCGTCAGATCGCCGGGCATCGACAGCTCCACGATCTTCACGCCGCTCCTGCGCAGGTCGTCGAGCGCGAGATGCATTGCCTCGGCGACAGCGGACTCCATGTCGTCGAACCGGCCTGCAATGGTTCCCAGAACGAGATCGGATGGATCCAACACCGGGAGCTGCGGAGCGGTTCTCGTGATTACACGGTCGACGAGGCGCACATCCTCGACCGTCCGGGCGTGGATACCGATCGTGTCACGCGACGACGACAGGTTGACAACACCGTCGCCCGGGTAGCGGCCGGTGGTGGGACGGAATCCGACGATTCCACAGAAGGCCGACGGTATGGTGACCGACCCGCCGGTATCGGTGCCGAGGCTGAACGGCACCGTGCCCAATGCCACCGCTGCCGCGCTACCTCCGCTCGACCCGCCGGCCACGCGAGAGACATCGAGCGGGTTCCGGACCGGACCGTAAGTGGCGTTGTTGTTGGTGATCCCGAAGGCGAGTTCATGCAAGTTGGTCTTGCCGACAACCACGGCCCCGGCCTCACGCAACGCACTGACCACCGCTGCATCGACTTCGGGGATGTCGTGTGCGAGCAGTGGACTGCCACCCGTGGTCGGCAACCGGCGACATCGATGTTGTCCTTCACCGCAAACGGCACACCCACCAGCTCACCGTCCGTCTCGAGTGGAAGGGGCTCATCGATCACCGAAATATAGACGTTGTGAGAGCTTTTCGAGTTCTCCACGGCGCAGCGACAGTCGCCGAGAATTGCACGGCGCTTGTCCGGGTCGAATCCAAGCCAGTCGCTGAGCGTGAAAGTCATCGTGAATCCTTCAGGTGGTGAGGCAAATCGCTCAGGCAATCACGAAGACGTGACGCCTCACTGTGTCCAACGGGCCTCCCGCGGCGCATGCCACGTTATCGCCCTCGACGATCGAGAACCAATGAATGTTCGACATGCCCCTATCGACGGCGTCGATACCGCGTTACCCGTTCACGGACGCGATCAGGTGGTCTCGTAGTTCTCCACCGCACTCCCTCCGGACGCGAATATCTGCTTTATCGTCGACCAATCAGGCACGTTCTGTTGTACTGCAGAACCGTAATACCTACTTGGTTGCCCGGGTTGGGACACTGCGACGACCGCAAGGAGAACCACGATGAATCTGGCCGACTACGACGCCCTGAGCTTCGACTGCTACGGCACCCTGATCGACTGGGAAGCCGGCATCGCCGCTGTTCTCGCGCCCTGGGCGAAGGAAGCCGGGCTGGCGTCGACCGACGAGGAACTGCTCCTTGCGTACGCGGACAACGAGGCCAGGGCCGAACGCGACACCCCCGGCGCGCTGTACCCGGCGATCCTCGCCGACGCCTTCCGCCGCACGGGGAAGACGCTAGGCAGGGACGTCAGCGACGAATGGGCAGCCAGGCTCGGCGCATCGGTCCCCGACTGGCCGGCGTTCCCCGACTCCGCCGAAGCGCTTGCCTCCCTGGCGAAGGACTACAAGCTGATCATCCTGTCCAACGTCCACCGTGCGGGCTTCGCCGGCAGCAACGCACGTCTGGGAGTCGAGTTCGACAAGATCATCACCGCCGAGGACGTCCAGGCGTACAAACCCGCGCCGAACCACTTCGAAGCTCTCGACGGCGCACTGGAGGAACTCGCGGTTCCCCGTGAACGGCTGCTGCATGTGGCGCAGAGCCTCTTTCACGATCACGTGCCCGCCAAACGCCACGGTCTGCCCTCGGTGTGGATCAACCGCCGCCACGACCGCCCGGGCTGGGGAGCCACCCCCGAACCCTCCGACGAGTACGCCTACGCCCTCGAATTCCCCACCATGGCAGGGTTCGCTGCCGCCGCACGCGCCGCGAAGGAGGCCGGGCGGACCGAATGACTCCGCAGTCCGCGTCAGAGGACGATGTTAACCATCTTCCCGGGCACGACGATGACCTTGCGCGGATCCTTGCCGTCGAGCAGTGCGACGATCTTGTCGTCGGCGAGCGCGATCTTCTCGATCTCCTCACGCGGGGCGTCGGCGGCGACGGTCACGCGGCTGCGGACCTTGCCGTTGACCTGGATCGGGTACTCGACGGTGTCTTCGACGAGCCACTTCTCCTCGGCGACCGGGAACGGTCCGTGCGCCAGCGACTTCTCGTGGCCGAGCCGCGACCACAGTTCCTCCGCGAGGTGCGGGGCCAGCGGCGCGAGCATGAGCACCAGCGGTTCCACCGCAGAGCGGGGGGCACCGGCCGGGTACGCCTTGGTGAGGTGGTTGGTGTACTCGATCAGCTTGGCCGCGGCCGTGTTGTCGCGCAGTGCGGTGTAGTCCTCGCTCACACCGGCGATCGCCTTGTTCAGCGCGCGCAGCGTGTCCTCCGTCGGGGCGTCGTCGGTGACGCGCACGGCACCGGACTCCTCGTCGACCACCACACGCCAGGCGCGCTGCAGGAAGCGCTGCGCACCGACGACGTCCTTGGTCGCCCACGGGCGGGACGTGTCCAGCGGTCCCATCGACATCTCGTACACGCGGAGCGTGTCGGCGCCGTACTCCTCGCAGATGTCGTCCGGCGACACGGAGTTCTTGAGGCTCTTGCCCATCTTCCCGTACTCGCGGTTGACCTCGGCGCCCTGGTAGAAGAACTTGCCGTCCTTCTCCTCCACCTCGTCGGCGGGCACGTACACGCCGCGCGCGTCGGTGTATGCGTAGGCCTGGATGTAGCCCTGGTTGTACAGGCGGCGGTACGGCTCGCTCGAGCTGACGTACCCGAGGTCGAACAGCACCTTGTGCCAGAACCGCGAGTACAGCAGGTGCAGCACCGCGTGCTCGACACCGCCGACGTACAGGTCGACGCCGCCGGGATCGTTCGGCCCGTGGATCTCCGGCCGCGGACCCGTCCAGTACCGCTCGTTCTCCTTGTCGCAGAACACGTCCGGGTTGGTGGGGTCGATGTAGCGCAGCTGGTACCACGAGCTGCCCGCCCACTGCGGCATCACGTTGGTGTCGCGGCGGTACGTCTGCAGTCCGTCGCCGAGGTCGAGTTCGACGTTGACCCAGTCGACGGCCTTCGCCAGCGGGGGAGAGGGCTCCGAGGACGCGTCGTCGGGATCGAACGACACGGGCGCGTAGTCCTCGACCTCCGGGAGTTCCACGGGCAGAGCGGATTCCGGCAGGGCGTGCGCGTTGCCTTCGGCGTCGTACACGATCGGGAACGGCTCGCCCCAGTACCGCTGCCGCGCGAACAGCCAGTCGCGCAGCTTGTACTGGATGGTGCCCTGGCCGGTGCCGTCCGCCTCGAGCCGCTCGGTGATGGCCTTCTTCGCGTCGGCGACGGACATGCCGTTCAGGAAGTCGGAGTTCACGATCGTGCCGTCGCCGGTGTACGCGTCCTTGGAGAGGTCGCCGCCGGAGATCACCTCGACGATGTCGAGACCGAACTCGGTGGCGAACTCGTAGTCGCGGTGGTCGTGACCCGGGACGGCCATGATGGCGCCCGTGCCGTAGCCGGTGAGGACGTAGTCGGCGATGAACACCGGCAACTCGTGCCCGTTGACGGGGTTCACCGCGTACGTGCCGAGGAAGACGCCCGTCTTCTCCTTGTATTCCTGCCGCTCCAGGTCCGACTTGGCCGCGATCGACTTCCGGTACGCCGCAACCGCTTCGGCGGGCGTTGCCGCACCGCCGGTCCAGCGCGAATCCACACCCTCGGGCCACGCGGCCGCGACGATCTCGTCGACCAGTTCGTGCTCCGGCGCCAGCGTCACGTACGTCGCACCGAACAGCGTGTCGGGGCGGGTCGTGAACACCTCGACGTCGTGGGCAGTGGATCCACCCTCGCTCCGCTCGACCGTCACGGCGAACTTCACCTGCGCACCGTGCGAGCGCCCGATCCAGTTGCGCTGCATGGTCTTGACCTTCTCCGGCCAGTCCAGGTACTCCAGGTCGTCGACCAGGCGGTCGGAGTACGCGGTGATGCGCATCATCCACTGCTGCAGGTGCTTGCGGAACACGGGGAAGTTGCCGCGGTCGCTGCGGCCGTCGGCGGTGACCTCCTCGTTGGCCAGCACGGTGCCCAGACCGGGGCACCAATTGACCATCGAATCGGAGTGATACACGAGGCGGTAGGAGTCGAGGACGGCTTCCCTCTCGGTCACCGACAGCGACGCCCAGTCCCGTCCGTCCTCCAGGGCGCGCGCACCCGACGCGAACTCGGCCTCGAGCTCGGAGATGCGGCGGGCCTTGCCGGCCTCCTTGTCGAACCACGCGTCGTGGATCTGCAGGAAGATCCACTGCGTCCAGTGGTAGAAGTCCACGTCGGTGGTCGCGAACGTGCGGCGCTCGTCGTGGCCGAGCCCGAGGCGGCGCAGCTGCCGCTTCATGTTGCCGATGTTGGCCTCGGTGGTGGTCCGCGGGTGCGTGCCCGTCTGCACCGCGTACTGCTCGGCAGGCAGACCGAACGCGTCGTAGCCGAGGGTGTGCAGCACGTTGTGGCCCTGCATGCGGTGATAGCGGGCGAACACGTCGGTGGCGATGTAGCCGAGCGGGTGGCCCACGTGCAGACCCGTCCCCGACGGGTACGGGAACATGTCCTGCACGAACAACTTGTCCGCGGGCACGTCGCCGGCGAGGGGGCCGACCGGGTTGGGCGCGTCGAACGTGCCCTCCTCGCTCCACCGGTCCTGCCAGCGCTGCTCGATCTGGCCGGCGAGCTCCGCGGTGTAGCGGTGCTGCGGGGTCGCGTCGGACGGGTTGGCGGGCTGCACGTGCTCGGTCACTGTGGTCGCTATCTACTTGGCTGACATTCTGAATTAGGGGGATACCGACAACCAGGGTAGAGCCTCACCCCACCCGGGCTCACCTGCGCATCCGGGTCCGCCGTATCCTGGTCTCGTGTTGATTGCCTCCGTCGTGCTGTTCGTGCTCGCCGTCGCCGTCTCCGGTGTCGCCGTTGCAGGCCTCGCCGAGCGCCTCCCGCGCAACCGGTGGGCGGGTGTCCGCACCCCCGAGACGATGCGCGACGATCAGACGTTTGCGCTGGCCAACAAGGTCGCGGGGCCCACCCTGCTCGCCGCGGCCGGGCTCCTCGTCATCGGCGGAATCGCCGGAATCCTGATCGGCGGAGTCTTCGGAATCGGCGCCGTCCTCGTCAGCGTCGTGGCCGCCGCGCTCACCGCGGCGACGGGCGGATCGCTCGGTGCCCGTGCCGCCGCGTCGGTGCCCGCCGCCGACACCGGTGGATGCGGCAGTTCCTGCGGCGCGTGCTCCCTGAAGGGCGCCTGCCAGCCGTCCTGACCGGCAGGCGACGACCCGTCCGGTGAACTCCTCGCGCGTCGTCGACCCCGCAGGCGCAGTCTTCGGTCTGCTGCTCCCGGTGATCGCCGCGCTGTCCGGGGTGATCCTCACGAAGGTCTGGGAACCGCGGCTCCCGGCGCAGATCGCGACGCACTGGACCACCACCTCGCCGAACGGCTTCTCCACCCCGATGTCCAGCGCCTGGACTTTCGCCCTGGTGACGGTTCTATTCGGTGGCGGATGTGCCGCGATCGCCGCCCTCGCCCAGGCGATGCTGATGATGCGCCGCACGATGCTCGTCGTCGGACTGTCCGTGGTCGGCCTGATCCTCACGGTGCAGGTGGTGCTGCTCTACGTCCAACTCGACGTCACCGACCCCGCGGACACGGAACTCCCGCTGTGGTCGCTCGGCCTCGGTGTCGTGATCGGCGCTGTCGTCGGTCTGACCGGCGCCGCCCTGCTCCGTGACTACCGGCCCCGGGTTGCCGCGACCGACCCTCCCGACCCGCGGTTGCCGCGCGCCGACCACCCGTCGGCCGTCGCGGACACGGTCGGGTTCGGCACCCTCGGATCGCTGATACTGCTCCTGATTCTCGGGGTCGCGCCTGCGCTCGCGGTCTGCCTGCTCGTCAACGGATGGTGGCCCCTCGCGGTGTTCGTTCCGGTGGGCCTGCTGATCGTGAGCCTGCTCCGGTTCCGGGTGGTCGTCGACCGGGCCGGCATCCGGGTGGTGAACATGGGCATGACCGCGCTGCGGTACGGGATCGAGGAGATCGAGGGCGCCCGCGTCGACGTGATCAAGCCGTTCGACGACTTCGGCGGCTGGGGACTCAAGGTGAAGGGCAGGCGCAACTACGGCGTCGTGACGAGGACCGGCCCCGCCGTCATCGTCACGACCGCGTGCGGCGACCGCCTGACCGTCACCAGCGCACGGGCCGAGGAGATGGCCGGTGCACTCAACGCGTTCGCCGACGAGCACGCGCGTACCACTCCGATGTAGGCCTGAAAAAACAAGTACCAACCGGTCGTGACTTTTCTGTCGCGACGGACGATGCTGGGTTGAGCGAGCACTGCACCGGATACATGAGGTCGGGCGGGGACTCGGGACCAGTTGTGCGCGCACCCTTGTCCTGCCCTGCCACGAGGTCGAGTGACGGGACATCCCATGGCTTTACACACGTCGGCGCTGTCGGATGCAGCAGGGGAGCGATTTCCCCTGTCGGCCGCGCAGCGCGGAATATGGTTCGCCCAAAAGGTTTCGAAAAGCGTACCGATCAACATCGCACAGTTCGTCGAGATCGACGGCGAACTGGACGCCGATGTGTTCGCCGAGGCCGTGCAAGCCACAGCACGAGAACTTCACTCGCCCTACCTCAGACTGGTCGAGGTCGACGGCCGACCTATGCAGTTGGTGGACACCGGAGCCGGCTACGACGGGTCGGTCGTCGACTTCTGTTCCGAGCCCGACCCCGCTGCGGCCGCCCTGGAGTGGATGCGGGCCGACTACAGTGCACCCATCGATCTCGTCGAGGACGTCCTTGCGGATACGAAACTCCTTCGCCTCTCCCGAAATCACTACTACTGGTACTCGCGGATGCACCACATCGCAATCGACGGGTACGCCGGACTCGCTGCGACCGCCCGCGCGGCGGAACGGTACAACGCGATCATCGACGGACGCGAACCCGCACCGCTGTCGGCGCTCGGGCTGGAGGACATCTACGAGGGGGAACTCGCATACCGCAACAGCGAGCGATTCGCGTCGGACCGTGCGTATTGGCTGGACCACGCGAAAGGGCTTCCCGCTCCACTGAGTCTGACCGGGCGGACGGCGTCCGCCGCACCCTACGACCTGGTGGCGGCCTGTGTGCTGCCGGTCCACCTTGCCTCACAACTCGACTCCGCCGCTGACGCCTACCGCGTCAGCACAGCCCAGATCGTGGTCGCCGCGCTGGGGAGCTTCCTCGCCAGGATGACGAACTCCGGAGAGACGGTGCTGAGCCTTCCGGTCACCGCTCGCACGACCGCCGCCCTGAAGCGTTCCGCCGGCATGGTTGCCAATGTGCTGCCCATCCGGCTCGCAGCGGGACCGGCCACCACGATCGGTGAACTCGTGGACCTCGCACGTCGTGAGTTGACGGGCGCGCTGCGCCACCAGCGTTATCGGTACGAGGACATCCGGCGGGATACCGGGTTGGGCGGGGACACGTCGTCGACCTTCGGGCCCGTCGTCAACATGATGTTCTTCGACTCGGAGATCCGGCTCGGTGACGCCGTGGGGCGCTACCACATTCTCCGGTCGGGGCTTCTCGCGGATCTGCAGGTCAATCTGGTTCGAAGTGGCAGCAATTCGCCGCTGACCATCGAATTTCACGGGAATCCCCACCTCTTCTCGCAGCGCGATCTGGCGCACCATCATCGCCGGTTTCTGGCCTACCTCGAACGGTTCGTCACCGCCGCACCCCACAGCCCGGTGGGCGAGATCGACCTCCTCGACGACGCGGACCGTGCGCTGGTTCCCGGTCGCGGTCCGCACGCGGAGCCACCGGTGCTTCTTCCGGACCTGCTGTCCACCGCAGCGGCGATCGAGCCCGGGGCAACTGCTCTGGTCTTCGGGAAATCGGACATGTCGTATCGGGAACTCGACGAACGCTCGAACCGGCTGGCGCGGCACCTGATCGGGCTCGGAGTGGGACCCGAGTCGCGGGTCGCCCTCGCACTCGGCCGCTCGATCGACCTGTGGGTCGCGGTGTGGGCGGTAGCGAAATCGGGCGCCGCCTTCGTTCCTCTCGACTCGGGTGCACCCCCCGAACGGATGGCCCACATCCTCGACGACATCGGGGCCGAGGTCGGCCTCACCGAACGCGATGTGCATCAATCGCTTCCGCAACACGTGAACTGGCTGTGCCTCGGCGACCCCGCACTCGAATCGGAGACCGCCCCGCTGTCGCTCACACCGATTCTCGACCTCGAGCGGGTCGCTCCACTGAGGATCGACAACCCCGCGTACGTCATCTACACATCCGGGTCGACCGGCACGCCGAAGGGCGTCGTCGTCAGCCATCAAGGACTGGCGAACCTCGCCACCGAGGAACGGGAGCGCTACGCCGTCACGCCCGCCGCACGGGTACTTCAAGTGGCATCCCCGACGTTCGATGCTTCTGTACTCGAACTGCTACTCGCCCATGCGTCCGGGGCGGCGCTCGTCGTCTCACCGCCACTGGTATTCGCCGCCGATCAACTCACCGATCTCCTTCGCGAGCAGCGGATCACACATGCCTTCGTCACGCCCGGTGTGCTGAAGTCGATGGACCCTACTTCCCTCGACGACCTGCGCGTCCTGATCACCGGAGGCGACCGGTGCCCGCCCGAGCTGATCGAGGGGTGGTCCGCCGGCCGAACGTTCCACAATGGTTACGGTCCCACCGAGGCAACTGTTCTGGCAACGGCAGCGACGCTCGACAGCAACCATGCGGTCACCATCGGGGGTCCGAGCCGGGGCATGGACGCCGTCATACTCGACACCCGACTCCACCCCGTCCCCATCGGCGTCGAAGGCGAACTCTACCTCGCCGGAATACAACTCGCCCGCGGATACCACAACCGCACCCCACTGACC